>JBAVVF010000781.1:0-7982 GCA_049697155.1 Anaerolineales bacterium | reverse complement strand
TGTCGGTGATGATCACCTGCACATTGTCATTCAGAAAGACCTTGCCGTCCTCCACCTTGACCGCCGCATCCTTGCCCAGGACCGTCGGGGCGCTGGTCAGTCCCACAACATCGGAAGCCATCACTTTACCGGAAACTACATGATAGAGCAGGATGTCGGTCAATTGCTGTTTGTTCTCAGGCAGGAGCAGACTATCCAGCGTCCCTTCGGGAAGAGCCGCAAAGGCATCATCTGTCGGAGCGAACACGGTGAAGGGGCCTTCGCCCTTCAATGTCTCAGCCAGCCCTGCAGCCTGAACTGCCGCCACGAGTGTGGTGAATCTCCCATCAGCGATGGCGGTGTCGACGATATCCATCTTCTGCATGGCAGCCTCCTCTGAGAGCGGGAGAAGAACCGCATCGATCACGTGAATTACACCGTTGGAGGCTTCGATATCTGTAATCACAACCTTGACGTTCTCATTCAGATAGACGGAGCCCATGTCGGTCTTGACATCGATCTGTTTCCCTTCGAGGGCAGTATCTGCCATTTGGCCGTCCAGGCTGACTACATCCTCGGCCATCACCCTGCCGGGAACGACATGGTAGAGCAGGATGTCGGTCAGTTGCTGCTTATTCTCGGGCAGGAGCAGGCTGTCCAACGTGCCCTCGGGAAGAGCTGCAAAGGCATCGTCGGTGGGGGCGAAGACAGTAAAGGGACCTTCACCACTCAGCGTCTCCGCCAGCCCTGCGGCCTGGACGGCGGCAACCAGGGTGGTGAAGCGGCCATCTTCCACAGCTATCTCAACAATGTTTTTGGATGTGGGCTCTTCCGTAGGAATAGCCGTCGGCTCCGGCATGCTGGTGGGTGCTGCGGTGGGGGTTGCAGGTGCACCACAGGCTGCTAAAACCAGGGTAAACACAATAAACATGAACGTAAACCTTGTTTTCATCTCTTTTACTCCTAAGATCTTGTTTATAATTTGTCCAGTTTTTGTCCAGAACATGTCTATATTTTACGGGTTTTGCACAGGTTGTCAACTCCTGGAACAAAGCTCTTAAGAAACTCTAATTCTCACCTACTCTGAAAAAACAGCCCCGTTTTGCGGGGCCGTTCATATTTCACTTTGCTTTTGTCAACGCTAACTTTTCTTTTCCAATCCGGTAATTGCCACTCTGTTTGAGCACCTGATCCACCACATCTTCGGGCACATCTACGAAGGCCACTTTGTCTTCAATGCGGATCTTCCCAATCGTATACCCCGGGATGTTCGCATGGAAAGCGATCGTGCCGACGATGTCATTCGGACGGATGCCGTGCAGCTTGCCTTTGTTCAGCTTCAAACGGACCATGCCCTCTTCATGCGAGGCGGCGCCGCGCCGCCGGGCGCTGTCTCCCTTTCCTGTGCCCTCGCGCCGCCCAAAGGGCTCCCGTTTGCCTGCGCGTGGAAATTCCTTCTTTCCTTTTTCATCTTTCACTTCCCCACCTTCGGCAATCGGTCTTTGCTTCTCAGCCGCGCGCGCGATCTTGATCGCTGCGGCTGCGATATTTAACGGGTCATGTCCGGCCTGGATCAACTCCTGCACCATTTCAAGTTCGCGTTTATAACGTCCGCGCCCGAGCCAGATTTTCAGGTTTTCAACCACCTGCGACTCGCGATGTTTAACGATGTCACTTGTGGTGGGCAGTTCCATCTTTTTGATGGGCTGCCTGGTGAGTGCCTCCACTTCGCGCAAACGGCGTTTATCACGCGGCGAGATCAGTGTGATGGCAATGCCTGTTTTGCCCGCGCGGCCTGTCCGCCCAATCCGGTGAATGTAGACTTCGGCGTCGTCGGGCAGGTGATAGTTGAAGACATGCGAGATGTCCTCGATGTCCAGTCCACGCGCTGCAACGTCCGTGGCGACAAGTACTTTTAATTGATTGGCACGGAAACGCCCCAGCACGCGTTCGCGCGCATTCTGATCCAGGTCGCCGTGGATGGCTTCGGCCGGGATGCCGCGCACCACCAGCTCATTTGCCAGCGAGCTTGTCTCAGCCCGCGTGCGGGCGAAGATCAGGGCGCTCTTGATCGGTTCGATCTCGAAGAGCCGCGTCAGCGCGTTGGTCTTGTCTGACTCATGCACAAGGTAATAGCGCTGTTCGGTCGAGGCCAGGGTAAGCGTGTCCCGTTTAATGTTGACATGCTGAGGCTCGCGCATGAAGCGGTTGGCAAGGGAGCGGATGCGCGGCGGCATGGTGGCGGAAAACAAGGCAGTCTGCCGCTCCGGCGGAGTCTCCGCCAGGATCTTTTCCACGTCCTCCATGAAGCCCATGTTGAGCATTTCATCCGCTTCATCGAGCACAAGCGTGCGGATATGCTGGATGTTGAGAGCTTTGCGTTCCATCAGGTCGAGCAAGCGACCGGGCGTGCCAACCACAACGTCGACGCCGCGGTTGAGGCGCGAGATCTGGGGGCCGTACGGCTGTCCGCCATAGACCGCCAGGACGCGGACATCGAGATGCTTGCCATACACGGCCATGGAATCGGCAACCTGCAGGGCCAATTCACGGGTCGGCGCCAGGACGAGAGCCTGGACGTGTCGCTGCGGGGTAAAGTTGTGGAGAATGGGGAGGGCAAAGGCTGCGGTTTTGCCGGTGCCGGTCTGCGCCTGACCGATCACATCGCCCCCCTTGAGCATGATCGGAACGATCGCAGACTGGATGGGCGTCGGCTCGGCATAACCAAGCCCAGTGATCGCCTGCACGAGTTCCTCGCGCAGGTTTAGAGAAGCAAAATCGGTTGTCATCTTAATCCTTATAACGTTGTTGCGTTGTGGACTGTTTCGATGACTCCGTCTAACTTCTTCTTGCCAATCAAAGCCTCTCTTTTCAGTTTGGCTTGCCCAACAAAAAAGCCCGACTCAAGTACAGCGGGCTGCCTTCAGAGTATCAAAACAATTCCCGGAATATATGCTCCTTTGTGGAGCGGCGGGAGTATAACACGGTTTTGAAGGAATCAGAGAATCCCGGGCAATAAGAAGGAAAAACGGCGGGCTGCGCGCAAATGCACAGTCCGCCGTTCGTATTCAGTCTGCCGGCTAGCGGGTCGTGATGATCAATTGGGGCGCCCGGGTGGCACGTTCGCGGCTGGCAATACTGAACAGGGTGCTGCTATTTCCCGTCAGCGCCAGACTCACAAGCCCATTACCATCAACGAGCACCGTCACATCCACTATAACCCAGGTGTCCTTTTGGGCTGCTCCTGACGAGCCTCCCAGATCACCGAGGGCCGGAGCATTCTCGTATGTAAGGCTCAGTTCATTCCAGCCGGCATCGGGAACACGGTACACGCTAAAACCGGCGCTCGAGCTGCTGTTTACGTAGACCTTTAGCTTTGCACTGGCGATTGGGCCGCTCAACCCTTGAACGTTGAAGGTCAGGTAACTTCTGATGATGGGATTTCCATCCATACGAAGCGGGCTTGTGGCACCATAGTTGGTACTGGGAGCTGCCGCACTGACATAGGCATCGGCTGCCGGTTTGAATGTCAAACTGGCTGAGGGTGCGGATTGCGAGGGCGTCAATGAAGGCAGAACGGTTGCAGTTGGCGTGGAGGTCGAGGCAGGAAGACTCCCCACAGTTGCTGTTGCCGTCGAGGTCCACGTGGGGCTTACCGGAGGCAGATTCGTCGTCGTGGCCGTTACCGTGAAAGTTGGCGGGAGACTGGTTGCCATCGAGGTCGACGTGGGAGTTGCCGAAGGCAGGCTTGTTGCCGTCGCAGTCTTCGTCGAGGTCGGAACAGCCGGCGGCGTGAGGGCGGAGGCGCTGACACAGTTCCGCGTACCCGAGTCCGTGAACGTCTTGCCTGCCTCCGGGACAAACTGCCAGTCATAGCTGGTGGCATGCAAAGTCAACTTGAGGACTCCATACGTATCAGAGTTACGTACCACGCTGTTTGCGCGTATCGTGCTGAATGCATAATGATTTTTTCCACCTGTACCGACGACGAACTCCTGGATGCCGTTCGGGTCCGCCGCGGCACCCGGATTTTGCGGCGCAAAACGCTCATAGTTGTGGTCATGACCGTTCAACACCAGCTCAGCGCCCGCAGCGTAGAGGTCCTTCCAGAATGCATCGTAGCTGGTGTTGCTGCCATGCTGTCCGGAGGAGAAGCGCGGATGATGCCAGTAGGCCAGCGTGCACATGCTGGGATGCGCCGCCAGATCTGCTTTCAGCCACAGTTCCTGCGGAGAACCGAGACCACAGCCGCCCACCTGGCTGCAATTCGAATTGAGGGCGATGATGTGCCAGGCACCGATGTCATAGCTGTAGTAACCTTTGGTCGGATCCCCGGCCGCAGCGCCAAAGTAGCTGAAGTAACCACTGGCACCTGCCGTGTTGTACTCATGATTGCCTACAACGGGCAGGGTGATGTTTTTTACACGCCCCCAACTGAGATCATAAGACTGATAGTATTTTGAAGGCGCTCCATCTTCATATTGGATGTCACCCAGGGCAAGCACTGCAGCATAATTTTGACCGACAAGCAGGTCCGAGACGGCTTTCTGACGACAACTGGTGGCCGTCCCGTTGCCGCCGTTAAAACTGCCGCTGGTGGGATCACAGGCAATATCGCCCGCGGCCGCGATGACCGGATCGCCTGCAGGAGGAAGATTGCCTGGCAGGGTCGGAGCCACCAGCGTAGGCGCCGCGACCGTGGCAGTTGGCGAGGTCTGAGCGCCGTTGTTGTGGAGTGCATCGAGATAAGCGCCAAAGCCGGAGCTGCTGGCCCATTCCTGGGCGCTTTCCACCGAGGTGCCCTCTCCCCATTCGTTGAAGGTCGTCACCAGCTGGAACGGTGCGCCGGAAGCCACCATATCCTGAATATTTTGATTCCATCTGTTGAGATCGCGCGCCAGACGCACGGTCTGAGTTTTTTGCCAGAAGCCGGGTGAGATCGCGTACGAATAACCCTGCTGGCTGTCGGCGGCGACCGCCGGGCTATATTGATGCCATCCGTCCGGCTGACTGGCGCAGGTGCGGTAACCATTGAAGACCTTGAGCACGATGTAGGCGCCCACGGTGTTGGCCTGCTTCCAGCGGTCTGCCATGCCGCAGGCATCTGCACCGTCGGCGTAGACGAATACGACAAAGCGGCCGTTGATCCGCAGGAAACTGGGGTCATTGCCGTACCGGTCGCGCAGGTAGGTCAGATCACTGGTAATTTGTGCCGCGCTAGGGTTGGTCAGGCTTTCGTTTTCATAATAAATCGACCAGCGGAAGCTGGTCCCGACAGCCGCCTGGAGCAGAGCCGGCATGCGGCTGTCCTCCCGGGATCCCTGCCCCCACCAGGAGGCAATTCCGGCCTGGATGCCGCCGTACTGCATGGCCGCGATCTGTCCTACGATCACGGCCTGGCTGCCGCCATCATAAAACCCAAGCGAAGGAGTGTAGTTGGTGTAGGGGTTGATACTATATTGATCCCAGGCTTCCGGAAACCAGGGATAGTAGAATGCCGCCCGAATTGGAAATGAGGGCTGGGTATCCGCCTGGGCCGGCGCGGCGCCCGCGGATAGCACGGCCGCGAAATTCGAAACGATCAGGGCTATCGTCATCGCACGACGCAGCCGGCGTAACCACTCCTGCAGCGAGCTTCGGGGTGTTGTAGTCATGAAGATTCTCCTTGGTAGTGCGTACTTTGTTGCATTCCCGGTATTACGGGAACACGGGACACGATGATTCTGCGAAACTTATTTTTGCTGGATGAGGGGAAAGGAACCAGCAGCCTGTCCGGACAAAAAGATTGTTGCCGGTACCTGGGGATCCCAACTGCCTGTGAGTGAAATCCCCACTTGCAGCCGCGCTGATCAGGTGATATGATCGAAAATAGTCATCTGTGTCATCCAGGCACTCTGACGAAAGAAGTCGATGCTGCGTCACCAGCGTCGGCTTCATTTTTTGTGGCACACGGGAGGTGCAGCCACTCATGCGAGTCTAGTATCCGAAAGTTAAATTTCGCTAAATTTGAACCGACCATTTTGTAAGATGGCGCTTAAGGACTAGCGCATCCGCAATCATTTTTGTTAGGTTGGACCTGGAGCCTCCTATTTTCGTCATCCTATTCTCTAATCACCCATCTTGTGGTTAAATCGGCTCCATATGGACTCTAAAACCCTGTCCGTCCTTGAGTATCCGAAGATCCGCGAGCGTTTGAAAGCATTCTGCGATTTCTCGGCTTCGATGGAACTGGCGGTCGCGCTCGAACCGACCGATTCTTACGATCTTGCACTGGCCCGTCTTGCCGAAACCAGCGAAGCGCGCAGGCTGTTTTCGGTGCAGGATATCGGCATTGGCGGCGCGCACGACATCCGTCCCGCCGTGGACCTGGCGGCCCGCGGCGGCGTGATCGACCCCCAGCAGCTGCTCGACGTCAAATCCACGCTCATCTCTTGCCGTGAGATCAGGAAGTCGCTCGAGCGCAAGACGGATGAGTATCCGCGCCTGGCACAGATCGCGGCCGGCCTGCCCGAATCGCACGGCATCGTCGACTCAATCTCGCGCGTGCTCTCGGAGCGCGGCGAGGTGCTCGATTCCGCTTCCCCAAAGCTCGGCACCCTGCGGCGTGAGATCAAGATCGCGCACGACCGTTTGATGTCGCGCCTGCAGAAGTACCTGACCGACTCTGCCAGCAAGCTGCAGGAGCCGATCATCACGCAGCGCGACGGGCGGTACGTGATTCCCCTGAGGGCGGAGTTCAAGGGCCAGATCAAGGCCGTCGTCCACGATCAATCCTCCAGCGGTGCGACGTTGTTCGTGGAACCCCTGCCGGTCGTCGAGCTCAACAACAAAGTGCGCGAGCTGGAGCTGCAGGAGCGCGATGAAGAGCGGCGCATCCTGTACGAGCTTTCGGTGCAGATCGGCGATCATCGCGAAGAGATCACCTACGGCGTCGAGAACCTGGCCGTGCTCGATCTCATCTTTGCGAAGGCGAAATACGCGGAAGAGTTAAAGGCCTCGGAACCTATTCTCCATTCCATGAAAGAGGAAAGAGGCAAGACGGACTCCGCGCCTCTTTCTTCTTTCCTCTTTCGTCTCAACAATGCAAGGCATCCCCTCCTCGATCCGGAAACGGTCGTGCCCATCGACGTGGACCCCAAGCCCGGCACACGCGCCATCGTCATCACGGGTCCCAACACGGGCGGGAAGACGGTCTCGCTGAAAACCGTCGGCCTGCTGGCGCTCATGGCCCAGAGCGGACTGCACGTTCCCGCCCAGAGCGGCTCGGAGCTGCCCTGCTTCCACTCGGTCTACGCCGACATCGGCGACGAGCAATCCATCGAGCAGTCGCTCAGCACGTTCAGCGGTCACATCACCAATATCATCCGCATCCTCAAACAGATCGATCAGCGCTCGCTGGTCATCTTTGATGAGCTGGGTGCGGGCACCGACCCACAGGAGGGTGCGGCCCTGGCGCGCGCCATCCTCAGTCACCTGCTCGAGACGGGCTGCACAACCCTCGTCGCGACCCACTATCCCGAGCTCAAGACGTTCGCGCATTCGACCGAAGGTGCGGTCAACGCCTCCCTGGAATTTGACATCAAGACTCTCCGCCCCACGTATCGCCTGACCATCGGGCTGCCCGGGCGCTCCAACGCACTGCTCATCGCCCAGCGGCTCGGTCTGCCTCAGCCGATCATCGAAGCGGCCAAGGGAGAGATCAACCCTGACGACCTGCGGGCCGACAAACTGCTCGATGACATCCGCAAGGAACGCAATCGCACCGCGCGCGAGCGTCAGAAGCTTGAGAAGGCGCGTGACCGGCTGGAGGCCAAAACCAGGGAGCTTGAAACGCGCCTTGAGAAGATCGAAGATGAACGCCGCGAGGTGCTGGCCAAAGCACGCGCCGAAGGCGAACTGGAAGTGGCGGTCCTGAGGAGCAACATCGAATCGCTCAAGTCGCAGCTGAAGAAGGCCAGGCAGCCGCTCCAGGCATTGAAGGAAATCGAAGAGCAGGTACAGAC
>JBAVVF010000780.1:0-8363 GCA_049697155.1 Anaerolineales bacterium | reverse complement strand
GAGCAGAAGGCGGCACGGGATATTCCGTGGCGACATTTCCCCAGCCATTCCAACGTTTCATGTCGGCTCGCTTCTCTTATCCCCGCGAGGGGATCGTCTTCGGCGTGCGCGCTGGGCGCGGCGCGGGCACCGGCGACCTCTTCCAGAGCAGGAGGCTCTCCTCCATCACGGAGCGGGTCAGGGTTTCAGCTTTGAGGAAGGCAGCTTTCCTGGCATCGCTCAAAAGCTCGGCGTAATAGGCGCGCGAGCGTTTGCGATTTTCCGCGGAGGCAAAATAATGCTCGCCCATGACCCGATACAGGTCGCGGAAGCTGTTGAGGAGCAGACGGAAGATCGGGTTGGCAGCGCGCTGCGTCAGCAGGTGATGCAGTTCCCAGTCGGCGCGGGCAAACGCGGCCGGACTCTCTTCGAGGTCGATGTATTTCGTGAGGAGTTCGGCGATCTCCGGCGCGGCCTGCTCCAGCGCCTGACGGGTGTACGTGGGCGCGAGCAGGACACGTATCTCGAGCAGGTGTGCCACGAAGTCGGGCGTCTGCTGCGAGGGCGCCTGCCCTAAGGCGAAGAGCACGCCGAGGCTGCCCTCCCGCCAGTAATCGCGGACGCGGGTCGGCTTGCCCTGCTGGATGTCGAGCCAGCCGTCGCGGGCCAGCCGCTGCAGCGCTTCGCGCAGGGTGGGGCGCGTGACGCCGATCTGTGCGGCCAGGTCACGCTCCCCGGGCAGGGAGCTGTTGACAGCAAAACGCCCGCTCAGGATCGCCTCGAGCAAACGTGCCTCGGCGACCTCGGCGGGCTTCTGGATTCGATCCCATTCGGTCATCTGTGCATCTCCTGACTGGTCAGACCACTTACTAGTCAGGAGTATACGCCCGTCTCCCCCGCGCGTCAACTATCCTTTACGGATGTCTCCACGAATGGGCACGAATTCTCAGGCGTTCGCGCAGATTAGTGGATTCGCTTGCCAAATCGGAATGAGCTTGGTATACTGCCGCCCAATATGAATTGCCCGCAGACCCATCATCATGTTCATCCTATCCCCGCCCGACCGGGTGATTCATGTTCGCATACCTTTAACTAAGTCTGCGATAATTTGTCTCAACGATCCCCGGTCACTGGCCGGGGATTTTTGTTTAACCCCACACCAAAGGATATCCGTATGCAGGCAAGACAAACCATCCGACTCTCTCTTCCCTCCAAGGGCCGCCTCGAAGCAGACACGCTCGACTTTCTCTCCGCGGCGGGTCTGCGCGTCTTCAAGCCCAACCCGCGCCAGTACCAGGCCGAGGTCCCGGCCCTGCCTGAGCTGGGCATCATCTTCCAGCGCCCCGGCGACATCGTCGTCAGCGTGCGGCAGGGCAGCCTCGACTTCGGCATCACCGGCCTGGACGTGATCGAGGAGAAGCGCGGCCCGAACGGCGACGTGCTGGTCCTGCACGATGCGCTCGGCTTCGGCTCCTGTACGCTGATGCTGGCAGTTCCGGAAACGTGGAAACAGGTCAGCGACCTGCCTTCGCTGAAAAGCTTCGCGGCATCCCTCGACCGTCCGCTGCGCGTGGCAACAAAGTTTCCCGCGCTGACGGCGCGCTTCCTCGACCGGCATCAGATCCCGCACACGCTGATCGCGGCGGAGGGCACGCTGGAAACCGCGCCGACGATCGGCTATGCCGATGTCATTTCCGACCTGGTCTCGTCCGGCCAGACCCTGCAGGATAACCGTCTGCGAGCCCTGCCGGATGGGGTCATCCAGGCTTCGCAGGCCGCGCTGATCGCGAACCGCAAAGCCCTGCGGACCCGCCCCGAGGTCCTGGAGATGGCGCGCCGGCTGCTCGAATACGTCGAAGCCCATCTGCGTGCCAAGGAAAATTTACTCGTGATCGCCAACATGCGCGGCGAGAGTCCCGCAGCGCTCGCGCAAAAGTTATTTAGCGAAACGTCCGTCGGCGGATTGCAGGGACCGACCATCAGCCCGGTGATCGTCCGTGATGCAAAGCAAAAGTGGTTCTCGGTCAGTGTGGTGGTGCGGCGGGATCATCTTTCCAGAGCAATCACAGAACTGCGGAATATCGGCGGCAGCGGCATCATCGTATCGCCCGTCACTTACATCTTCGAAGAAGAGCCGCCACGCTACCGCGCCATGCTCAGTGCCCTGGAGAAATAAACTATGTTCAAACAATACGACCCTCAAACCGCCAGGCAAACGATCCTCCAGCGCACCCCGCCGGACGAGTTCCCGGTCAGTCCGCGCCTGCTGGACGGGATCGCGGAACTCTTCGGCGAGCGACTAAGCCCCGAGCAGGCGGTCACGCGCATTTTGAAAGACGTGCGGACGAACGGTGACTCTGCGCTCCGGACCTGGACTCAAAAACTCGATCGCGCGGACCTCGCGCCGGCCCCCGTTTCGAAGGGCGCGCTCCAGGCTGCATTAGACTCGCTCACGCCCGCGCAAAGGTCTGCCCTGGAGCAGGCGGCCGCCCGCGTCGAGGCGTTTTATCGCCACCAACCTTTGACTTCATGGTTCACCAACGAACTGGGCGGAACGCTCGGGCAGATCATCCGTCCGATCCGGCGCGTGGGATTGTACATCCCCGGCGGGACCGCTCCCCTGCCCTCCACAGTGCTGATGAGCGCAGTGCCGGCCCGCGTGGCCGGCGTCAAAGAGATCGTGGCCGTCACCCCGCCCAATCGTTCACTGGCTGACAGAAATCCGCCCATCGACCCGATGATCCTGGCGGCCTGCGCCATCTCCGGCGTGGACGAAGTCTATCCGCTGGGCGGCGCGCAGGCCATCGCGGCGCTGGCCTATGGCACGCAAACGATCCGGGCCGTGGACAAGATCTTCGGCCCCGGCAACCTGTTCGTCACGCTCGCCAAAAGACAGGTCTACGGCGTCGTCGGCATCGACGGTCTGGCCGGGCCAACAGAAACAGTCGTCGTTGCGGATGAGTTCGCGAATCCGGCCTGGGTGGCTGCAGATCTGCTGGCACAGGCCGAACACGATCTGCTTGCATCCGCCATTTTGTTGACCGACTCACAGTCACTGATCGAGAAGGTTCAAATCGAGATCGCGAAACAGCTCGAAGAGCGCGGGCGGGCGGAGATCATCACAGCTTCCCTTGAAAACCGCGGCGGCGCGGTCCTGACCCGTGACCTCGACGAGGCAGTGCAGCTGGCAAACGAATACGCGCCCGAGCACCTGGGGCTCTCGGTCCGTGAACCCTGGCGCTGGGTGGAGAAGGTCAGCAACGCGGGCGGCGTATTCATGGGTGAGCATTCCTTCGAAGTGCTGGGAGATTATCTGGCCGGGCCCAGCCACGTCATGCCGACCGGCGGGTCGGCGCGCTTTGCCTCTCCGCTCAACGTCTGGGACTTCGTCAAGATCATCAGCCTGGTGGCGCTCGACGACAAGACCGCGCAGAGCATCGCTCCGGTCGCGGCCGCGCTGGCCGAATGCGAAGGGCTGGATGCGCACGCCAACGCGGCGCGGCTGCGCGTGGGAGAGTCCACATGAACATCCGCAAGCATTTGGAATCTTTGCCGCCTTACCAGCCGATCGAACCGTTCGAGGTCTTGTCCGCCCGGATCGGGCGCGAGCCGGCCCGCATCGTCAAGCTGGATGCCAACGAGAATCCCTACGGCCCGCTGCCAGTGGTCCGCCAAGCGCTCGGGGAACTCAATTTCCCGCACATCTATCCCGACCCCGAAAGCCGCGCCCTGCGAGTGTCGCTGGAGGAATTTACGGGCGTACCGGCCGAATATCTTTTGGCCGGCTCGGGCGCCGACGAGCTGATCGACCTGCTCATGCGGGTCTGCCTCGAACCTGGCGACTGCATCCTTTCGTGTCCGCCCACGTTCGGCATGTATCCCTTCGATGCCGCGCTGAACGCGGCCGGCGTGATCGAAGTTCCGCGGCGGGCCGACTTTTCCCTGGACCTTGAGGCAATTCAGAAGGCAGTCCGGATACATCAGCCAAAGCTGATCTTTCTCGCGACGCCCAACAATCCCGATGGCTCCCTGGCCGACGCACAAACGGTCGAAGCTTTGTTTGAACTTGATACGCTGATTGTGTTGGATGAAGCCTATATCGAATTTGCAGATGACGAGCTGGGAGCAAGTCTGAGCCGCATTCGAGAGGTTCCAGAGCGGGAGAACCTCCTCGTTCTGCGGACCTTCAGCAAGTGGGCGGGGCTGGCCGGCCTGCGGATCGGATACGGAGCCTTTCCAAAGTGGCTGATGCCGCCCCTGTGGAAATCCAAACAACCTTATAACGTCAATGTAGCCGCGAGCGTCGCGGCACAGGTCTCATTGGCAAACAGGGATGAACTGAGTAAGGTTGTCGCCCGCCTGAAGGAGGAACGGGGAAGGTTATTTACGGCGTTACAGAAGGTTTCATACCTGCAACCTTATCCCACGCAGTCGAACTTCATCCTGTGCCGCGTCCTTGGGCGGGATGCGGTTGAACTGAAACGTGTTCTGGCAGAGAAACATGGGATCTTTATCCGCTACTTCAACAAGCCCGGCCTGCGCGACCATATCCGGATCAGCGTCGGCAAGCCGGAGCACACGGATGCGTTATTGAAAGCATTACGATCGATGTAGCCATTGTCACGTCACAGACGTGACCTACATGTCAGGAGTAACCATGCGAACCGCCGAAATATCACGTCAAACGAACGAGACCCGAATCGCCATCAAGCTGGGTCTGGATGGCACCGGGAAGCATGAAGTATCCACAGGTATTGGCTTTCTCGATCATATGCTGACCCACCTCGCAGTGCACGGATCCTTCGACCTCTCCGTGCAGGCGAAGGGCGATCTGCACATCGACGCGCATCACACCGTCGAAGATGTGGCCCTGGCATTGGGGCAGGCCTTCGACCGGGCGCTCGGCGACCGGCTGGGGATCGTCCGCATGGGCGACTGCTTCGCGCCGATGGACGAAACCCTGGCGCACGTTGCGATCGATCTATCGGGACGTCCATATTCGGTCATTCAGGCGGAATGGCACACGCCGTACGTGGGGAACATCCCGACCACGCTGTTCCCGCATTTCTTCGAGTCCTTCGCCGTGACGGCGCGCTGCAACCTGCACGCCCGGGTCCTGTATGGCCGCGATGACCACCACCAGGCTGAAGCCCTGTTCAAAGCCTGGGCGCGGGCACTGGACGCCGCCACCCAGATCGACCCGCGGCGCGGGGGGGACATTCCATCCACGAAAGGAATGCTGTAAATGAATGATGTCATCCTAATCGACGCCGGTACGGGCAATCTGCGCTCCGTCCAGAAGGCATTGGAAAGCATCGGCGCGAACGTCAAGCGCACCGGCGAGCCGGGGAAGGTTTCGTCGGCCCGGCGGGTGGTGCTGCCCGGCGTGGGCGCGTTCGGCGACTTCATGTCCGGGCTGCGGGCGCGGGGTCTGGAGGAGGCGGTCAAAGAGACTGCGGGGCGCGGCGTTCCATTGCTCGGAATCTGCGTCGGCATGCAGGCTCTGTTCGAGGTCGGGGAGGAGATGGGTGAACACAAGGGGCTTGGGCTGCTGGCAGGCAAAGTGACGCGCTTTGCCGAGTCGCTGTCGGTGAAGGTCCCGCACACGGGCTGGAATCAGGTCGAGGTGAGAAAGCCAACTCCGCTCTTCGTTCAGGTGAAGGATGGGGCCTATGTCTACTTCAACCATTCCTATTATTGCCGGGCAGGGAATGCTTCCGATGTTTCGGCAACGACCGATTACGGTCTCGCCTATGCCTGCGCGGTCCAGCGCGGGAACATCTTCGGCGTGCAATTCCACCCGGAAAAGAGCCAGACGGTGGGCTTGCAGATCCTGAAAAACTTCCTGGAGGCGGCATGAGCTTCACCATCTATCCGGCTATCGATCTGCGCGGCGGGAAGGTCGTGCGTCTGAAGGAAGGCGATCCGGCCCGCCTGACCGCCTACAGCGACGATCCTGCTGAGACCGCCCGGCGCTGGCTGACCGCGGGCGCGAGCTGGCTGCATGTCGTGAACCTTGACGGTGCCTTCGGCGAAACCGATCGTGCGAATCGTTCCGCGCTGGAGGCGATCCTGAAGCTGGGCGCACAGGTCCAGTTCGGCGGCGGCATTCGTTCGATCGATTCAATCACGCGTGCAATCGAACTGGGTGTGAGCCGTGTCGTGCTTGGGACAGTTGCAGTTGAGCAGCCTGAGGTAATCGCGCAGGCATTGGAAAGGTTCGGCACCGACAGAATCGCGGTCGGCATCGACGCGCGCGACGGACTGGTCCGCGTGCGCGGCTGGCAGGAGGACAGCGGCATCCTTGCGACCGATCTGGCGCGGCAAATGGGGAACGTTGGTCTGCGAACGGTCATCTTTACCGATATCAGCCGGGATGGTTTGGGCAGCGGGTTGAACATTCCCTCTACGCGCGCGCTAGCTGAGGTCAGCGGGCTGGATGTCATCGCTTCGGGCGGCGTGCATACCTTGGAGGATGTCCGCGCAGCCCGTGAGGCAAAGCTGGCCGGCGTGATCGTCGGGCGCGCGTTGTATGAGGGAACCATCGATTTGAAAGAGGCATTAAGCTCTCACCACGAAGGAGCACAAAGGAAACGCCTTTGGCCTTAGACCATCGTGTTCCTTTGTGAACCTTTGTGGTGAATGTTTGGAGATCTTATGTTAGCAAAACGAATCATCCCCTGCCTCGACATCAAAGACGGGCGCGTGGTCAAAGGCGTGAACTTCGTGGACCTGCGGGATGCCGGCGATCCGGTCGAGCAGGCGCGTCTGTACGATGAGCAGGGCGCGGACGAGCTGGTCTTCCTCGACATCTCGGCAACTCATGAAGGCCGTAAGACAACCCTGGAGCTGGTCGGGCGGGTCGCGGATACCGTGTTCATGCCGCTGGCCGTCGGCGGCGGCATCCGGGAGGTGGATGACATGCGCGCTCTGCTGCTGGCCGGCGCGGACAAGGTCAGCATCAATTCGGCGGCGGTGAAAAGGCCCGAGCTGATCGCGGAAGGCGCGGCGCGTTTCGGGGCACAGTGCATCGTGCTGGCCATCGATGCCCGCCGCCGCGCTGCTTCAGGCTGGGAGGTTTACGTCAACGGCGGACGCGCCCCGACCGGCCTGGACGCGCTCGAATGGGCCGCCCGCGGCGTGGACCTGGGCGCAGGCGAGATCCTGCTCACCAGTATGGATGCGGATGGGACGCTGGCCGGTTACGACCTCGAGCTGACGCGCGCGGTCGCCGAGGCCGTTTCGGTGCCGGTCATTGCCTCGGGCGGGGCAGGGACCCCGGCCCATTTTGCTGAGGTTCTCACCCAGGGCAAGGCCGACGCCGCGCTGGCCGCCTCCCTCTTCCACGACGGCAAATTGCGGATCGCCGAGCTGAAAAAGGAACTGCAGCGCCTGGGCGTGCCGGTGCGGCTTGGAACGGAGTCCGAAGTCTTCGCGAAGCACCCCCGTGGGGCCTGACTTCGATGAAATTCCAACGTCAGGAGACGTTGGAGTCCTGATCTACGGAGTAAACAGTGCAAGTATCCTTATCTGGAATCAAATTCGATGCCAACGGACTTGTCCCGGCCATCGTGCAGGATGCCGAAACCAATGAAGTCCTGATGCTGGCATACATGAACCGGGAATCACTGCAGGTCACCCTGCAAACCGGCGAAACGCATTTCTGGTCGCGCAGCCGTGCCGAGCTCTGGCACAAGGGCGCGACCTCAGGGAACGTCCAGCGCGTCGTCGAGCTGCGCGCCGACTGCGACGCGGACACGCTTCTGGTCCGCGTGCATCCGGCCGGCCCGGCCTGTCACACCGGGAACCAGACTTGTTTTTATCGAAACCTGGAGGAGGAAACCTCATGAGCGTTCAATGGCTGTTCGAGGTGATCGAAGACCGCAAAAAGAATCCAGCTGCATCGTCGTACACGTCCGGTCTCTTTGCGGAAGGTCTGCCGAAGATCGCGCAGAAGGTCGGCGAGGAGGGGACCGAGGTCGTCGTCGCCGCGCTGGCCCAGGACGACCGGCGGCTGATCGAGGAGGTTGCCGATCTGGCATTCCATACCCTCGTGCTGCTTGCGGCCCGCGGTCTCAGCCCCGCAGAGGTCATCGCTGAACTGGAGAAACGTCACCGTTAATCACTCTGGCAATGACATTTATCACTTGAATACCATCCTGCGCAAGCGTATAAACTAAGTATATTTTGACACGATTTATCTTTAACCACCCGGCCAAAGCTTGTGAGTGACCCTCCCGCACCCGATCCCTGGAAACCGCTTTATGGTGCCCGCCGTAAAGTGATTGCCTGCGCGACGGTGATCGAGGAGCTGCGGCCCTTCCTGCCTGCAGATGTGCCGTACGAAGTCCTTGACTTTGGCCTTCACCTCCGCCCCTCTGAAT
>JBAVVF010000779.1:0-1645 GCA_049697155.1 Anaerolineales bacterium | reverse complement strand
TTCACTGTAAAATTGTTTGCCATAAGGAATTGTCAATGCCCTTCTCTGGAATTCCGCTGGTTTAAGCATACACCCAAAACTTGCAATTTGGCAAACTTGTCCGTAAAATGTCAGGCTTTTGCAAAGTCGTGTAGATCACTCACATGACGCCAAATCCTGGGTTTAGTAACGCGGGCGAAAACAGGTGACAGTCGCCCTGTCACCTGAAAATGACCGTTTACGTCCAGTCTTACTTTCCGATCAGGTACTCTCCGCTGCTGGGGATATATTCTCTCATCCAGCCTGTCTGGCCCTTCTTGGTGCGGACCTGCCACCATGTCCCCTCGTGGGCGCAGGCTGGACCGCCTATAATGGTGATGGGGGTTCCCTCCGCCACCTTTTCAATACTGTTTTCGTAATATTCCATTGGAACGATGGGTGCTGTCCGAAGGTTGACTTTGAGCCAGACTACCTTGGCACGATCTCCTACTTTGAGTTTTACATAGCTCAAGTCGTCGCACCAGTAACTTTGGGTCGATTTCGTTGTGCCGGGTGCAGATCCCAGGACGGGTGCTTTCGGGTTCGGCGGCGTGGAAAAGGTGTGCACAATGGTATACGTGATGCGGATCCCACCGTCCTTCGATGTGACGCTAGTGGTCTTGTCGACGCCCCAGTTGTCCTTGCGGCTCAGGTAGATACCTTGCGAGCCGATGATGTCGGCGCGCTGGATCCATTCCTTGAGCTTGCCGGTTGCCAGGCTAAAGACGGCGCTGACGGCAATGGTAACAGGAGTGCTTTTCGCTAATGTGGACAACCCTGCCCTCACCAGCCCGCCTTTGACTGCATCTCCAAAGACTTTGCCCAGCCCCGCCGAAGCTGCTTCGTAGGCAAAATCGGCGGGCAGCGAGGATTTATCTTCGTCCACCGCCATGACCAAGATATATACCCCGTCGGATATCGCGGCTTCATTGAAGCTCGGTCCGAACAGGCAGGGTGCCTTCAACCTATCTCCTTTGCGTATCTTCAGCGGTTTATCGCCCGGGCAGAACATCCCGCTCGATTTCCCCTTGGTATCGGCAGCCAGGATGATCAGACGGAATTCCCCAGCGCCGGTGAGGTCGCCGCTTTTCCCGAGAATTGTAATCTCATCGATATAGATAGTGACAAAATTAGCTTTGCCTGCAGCCTGCGCCGTGGCAGGAGCCTGCGTGCTCAACAGCATGGCACATAAAAGGAACGCAAGGATCGAACGCAGCTTGAACATGTTTACCTCCCGACAATTAGCTGTTCCATGGACTTCCACCTGCTCTGCAACGAGTCTCGAATCAAGGATACTGCAAAAGCTCTCGATCTGGCGTGCTGCGACTGAAAATGATGGTTCTCTGTAAAGTAAAGATCCGGTCTTCACGCTCCCGCTCCGCTTCGCTTCGGGGACGATGTGAACGAAGTGGACTTACGTAGTCCTGCGGAGGGCGAAGGCTGTGTCGAAACCGTCTCTCTCCCGTTTTTTACATGACGCCCAAATCCTCGTTTTGGTATCACCTGGCGGGCTTTTCCATCCCGTCCCTGCGCGTAGTCTCGCATCCGCCGCAGGGTCCCTGATTGTCTTATAATGAATAAGTCGTCAGCGGGGTCGAATTTGGTGCTGCGTTGCTCAAGCCGGCAC
>JBAVVF010000778.1:0-4809 GCA_049697155.1 Anaerolineales bacterium | reverse complement strand
GCCGGAAGCCACGCAAAGCGAGATCGAACAGGCCGCCAATTCCGCCCAGGCCGATGATTTCCTGCACAGCTTCGACATGGGCTATGCGACCGTCGTCGGCGAAAGAGGCGTGACCCTCTCCGGCGGGCAGCGCCAGCGGATTGCCCTGGCCCGGGCCTTCCTCACCGATCCGCACATCCTGATCCTGGACGACTCCACCTCTGCAATCGATTCGGCCACCGAGGACCGGATCCAGCGCGCCATCTCGAACGCGGCCCGCGGCCGGACGACGTTCATCATCACGCACCGCCTGTCCCAGATCCGCTGGGCCGACCTGATCATTGTGCTGCGGAAGGGAAAGATCGCGGCCATAGGTACGCATGAGGAGTTAATGAAGACTTCGGATGCGTATTCCAGAATTTTTAGAGAATAGCAATTAGCGTTTAGCGATTAGCTTTTAGCCCAATCGCTAAACGCTAACAGCTAAGAGCTAACCGCTGGAAACCAATCATGGGATTTTTTGCCCGACTCAACGACGAAAAATATGACCGCCAGTACACGGATCGCGAACTGGCGCGTCGCATTTTCGAATATTTCAAACCCCAGGCCAGGCGGCTCGCGGGGTCACTTGTCATCGTGCTTCTGTTTGCGGGTGTTGGCGCGGCGCTGCCGGTCGTTGTGGCGCGCATCGTGGATTTGCTGAAGGGACAGCCCACCCTGCAGGCCATCAGCCTGGTCGGTCTGGCAGTCCTGTTGATCGGTGCCGGCCAGTGGGGACTCAATTGGGCCCGGCGCAGTCTGATCGTGCGGGCGGTGGGGGATGCCGTGCTCGACTTGCGGACGCGCGCCTTCCGGGCCGCGACCGCCCACGATCTATCCTTTTACGACCAGTTCTCCTCCGGTCGCGTGGTCTCGCGCATCACCGCCGACACCAACGACTTCGGCCAACTGATCGTGATTGTCACGGATGTGGGCGCGCAGATCGTTCAAATGCTCATCCTGGGTACAGTGCTGGTGCGCACCGACCTGAAGTTATCGCTATTATTCCTGCTTTTCCTGCCCGCGATCTTCGCCCTGGCCGCAGGCTTCCGTGTCCTGGCCCGCCGCGTCACCCGGCGCGGCATGAAAGCCATGGCAGAGGTCAATGCCACGATCAAGGAAACGATCAGCGGCATCGCAATTGCCAAGAACTTCCGCCAGGAAGAAAGTATTTTCAAGTCCTTCGACGGATCCAACCAGCTCTCGTATCGCGTCAATGTGCAAAGAGGTCTGGTGCTTTCGCTCGTCTTTCCGACGCTCGATGCGCTGGGCGGTGTGTTCATTGCCATCCTGGTTTATGTGGGTGGTTTGAGCGCGGCCGGCGGGTTCGTCTCGGTGGGCGCCTGGTATCTCTTCATCATGAGCCTCAACCAGTTCATTTTCCCGGTGCTCAACCTTTCGGCGTTCTGGGCCCAGATCCAGGCCGGGCTTTCGGCCGCCGAGCGCATCTTCGCTTTGATCGATGCCGAGCCGAACGTCGTCCAAACGGACAAACGGGACGTGCCGCCGTTGAAAGGCAGCATTCACTTCGACGACCTCCATTTTCGCTATACGGACAATGAACCGGTCCTGACCCGCTTCAAGCTGCTCGTCCAGCCCGGCGAGACCCTGGCCCTGGTCGGCCACACCGGCGCGGGGAAGTCATCCATCGCCAAGCTAATCGCCCGCTTCTATGAATTCCAGGAGGGACGTTTGCTGATCGACGGACACGATATCCGCACGTTCGACCTGGCGCAGTACCGCCGTCAGCTGGGAATCGTTTCGCAGGTGCCGTTCCTGTTTTCGGGCACGGTGGCGGATAACATCCGGTATGCCGCGCCGCACGTGACCGATGAGGAGATGCTGGGCATGGCCCGCAGGATCGGAGACGGCGAGTGGCTGGAAACGCTCTCGAACGGGATCCAGACCGAGGTCGGGGAGCGAGGCGGGCGCCTCTCGATGGGACAGCGCCAGCTCGTCGCCTTGATGCGCGTCCTGATGCAGAAGCCGGCCATCTTCATCCTCGACGAAGCCACGGCCAGCGTGGATCCGTTCACCGAGTGGCAGATCCAGCAGGCACTGAGTCTCATCCTGAAAAATTCAACCAGCATCCTGATCGCCCACCGTCTTTCCACGGTCAAAGCCGCGGACCGCATCGTCGTGATGGAGAAAGGCAGGATCATCGAAGAGGGCAATCACGACAGCCTGCTTGCACAGGGCGGACATTATGCAACGCTGTACAACACGTATTTCAGACATCAAAGTCTGGCCTATGTGGAGAAAGCCAGGGAACTGGCAGGTAACGATTAAAGAAAAGGGCTGAATTATTTCACCAGCCAGCAGGCGACCCAGTGATCCACGCTGATATCACGAAACTCGGGTTCTTCCTGCGAGCAGATATCCATGGCGACGGGACAGCGCGTATGGAAGCGGCAGCCTTTCGGCGGGTGGAGCGGGCTGGGGATGTCTCCCTTTAAGATGGTGCGTTCCCGTTTCAGGCGCGGGTCCGGGATCGGAATGGCAGACAGCAAAGCCCTGGTGTAGGGGTGCAATGGGTTTCGATAGAGCTCATCACGAGTCGTCAGCTCGACGATCCGGCCCAGATACATGACCGCCACGCGATGAGATATATGCTCCACCACGCTCAGGTTATGGGCAATGAACAGATAGGTCAGGTTGAACTCAGACTGGGCATCCTTCAGGATGTTGAGGATCTGGGATTGGATGGAAACATCCAGGGCCGAGACCGGTTCATCGCAAACGATGAACCTGGGCATCAGGGCCAGGGCGCGCGCGATCCCAATCCGCTGGCGCTGGCCGCCCGAAAACTCGTGCGGATACCGCCGGGCATGATAAGGTTCGAGTCCCACCCAGCGCAGCATCTCGACCATGGTTTCCAGGCGCTGCTCCGGCGTGCCTATGCCGTGGATGTTCAAACCTTCCATGATCGATTCCCCGATCGGGACGCGCGGGTCGAGCGAGGCGTAGGGATCCTGGAAAATGATCTGCATCTCGCGCCGCACATCCTTCATCTCACGGCCGCTCAGACGTGAGATTTCCCGGCCGTCGAACATAACCGAACCGGAGGTCGGCTCGATCAGGCGCAGGATCGCGCGTCCGACCGTCGTCTTGCCGCAGCCCGATTCACCCACCAGCCCCAATGTCTCCCCCTCCTGGATCGCAAAACTGATGTTGTCCACCGCGCTGACAACGTCCACGGTGCGCTGAAGCAGGCCGCCCCGCACGGGAAAGTGCTTCACCAGGTTCTCCACACGAAGCAGCTCGCGCTTCAGGCCGGGTATCCTGTATCGATATTCATCCATGAGGTTTATGCCGTCTCAACGGTCACAGAGTCCGGCTTCCTTCGCAGCCAGACCAGCGCCATCATAAGGGGAATGAGCGCCAGGACGCCCGACACAATCGCGATGACCGTGTAATTCGATGCGGCAAAGATGAAGCCGCTCCCCAGGCCACCCGTGGCGGAAGCGAGACCGACCAGCAGATCGTTCGTGCCCTGGGTGCGCGAGCGCTCGAGAGGCGAGAGCTGATCGGCCAGCAAAGCCGACCCGCCGACAAAGCAGAAGTTCCAGCCCAGGCCGAGCAGGAAGAGCGCGACCGCCAGCGGCAGCACATCCGGCGACAGCGGCGCGGCGATGCAGGCCAGCAAAAGTGTGGACGTGCCCACGAGGATCACGGGACCGCGCCCCCATTTGTCGGCCAGGCGGCCCGAGAGGACGGAAAAGGCATACATGCCGAAGGTATGCGAGGCGATCACAGCCGAAATGTCGCTCAGATCATGATCATGATTGCTCATGTGAACGGAGGTGATGACCATAATCGCAACCATCACCACCTGCCCCAGGGCCATCGCGCTGACGGCCGTCAGCGCGGCAGGCAGACGCAGGATCTCGAAGATCGGACGCGCCTGACCGGCCGCAGCCGGGCCGGCGGGACCGGCATCCTGCAAATCAACCTGCCTGCCGAGGTCGCGCGGGTCGGGGCGCAGTCCGGCAAAAACAACGATGGAGGCGATCACGAACAGGACCAGGGTCGCGAGATACGCCCCCGCCAGTTCCTCCATCCCCAGCCTTCCGGCGAAATCCGCCATCGGTGCGATCAGGAGCGGGCCGAAGATCGCGCCGAAGGTGCCTCCCAGCACCACGGTCGAGATGGCCGCGCCGCGTTTCTCGGGCGGATTCACCTCCGCCGCCGCGAACCGGCCCAGGACGACCGCCGCGTTGGTAATGCCCATCAACACCATACCGGTCAGAAACAGGAGGAAGGACGAACCTGCAATCGAGTACAGGACCAGGACATTGCCGATCACGCCAATGACCAATCCGATGACCATCCCGTTTCGTCTGCCGATCCGCTCCATGAGATAGCCCCAGGCCGAAGCGGCAAACGCCCCGCCCACAAGATAAACCGCCGATGGCACGCCGGCAAACGAGGCGCTGCCGCCCAGTTTTGTTCCGAGGATGGAATTGATGGTCGCGGCGGCGATGAAACCCGCCGAGGCCAGGCTCTGATTTATAAAAAGTACCCACGTGATTTTGCGTGCAAGCTTCGAGTAATTCATCAATACCGTTAATACCTTTCAATTTGCCGATTATACGATGGATGCGGGTAGAATGTGCCAGGAGGACCTCCCATGGAATTCGACAGCGTGCCCGCTTCCGGCTATCCGACGCCTGATCTCGTCAATTTTTTGAATCTTGGCTTTGAGAATTATCTGGTTCCCATCCATCTCAACACCGACACGTTTCTGAACATGCTTCGCAAGGATGGCATCGATCTGACGGCCAGCTGCAT
>JBAVVF010000777.1:0-12592 GCA_049697155.1 Anaerolineales bacterium | reverse complement strand
GCACAGGCTTCTTCATCTGCTGCAGGGCGGAGGCATCGAACAGTCCGCCAAATGAACCGATGCCGGCCAGCACCGAGGAATTGTATGTGGCCTTCACAGCATCTTTCATCAGTGCAACTGCCCGGTTGCCCGCGTCGATGTCCACGCCGGAGCGGGAATAAGCTGATCCCATGTTTGCCAGAGCAAGGTGTGCAATGTCTCTTCGATAGTGCATGCCGTCGAAGGAAACCTTATCGACGCTGGCATAAACCAGCCGCACGGCCGACTCGATATTGCCAGCCCAGGCCGTCAGGCCGAAGACGCGCCCGCCCGCGGTCAGGACCTTGCCATCCTCGTTCTTTGTCCCGGCGTGAAAGCAAACGACTCCCTCGGGAAGTGTCTCGAACCTGGCGACCTTACCTTTTTCAGGGTTCTCAGGATATCCCCTGCTCGCCAGCACGACGCAGACCGCCGCGCCGGCCTTCCAGCGGATGTCCATGTCCTTCAATCTTCCATCCACGCAGGCATCGAAGATCTCGAGCAGGTCGGCCTCGAGCAGTGGCAGCACGGCCTGGGTCTCGGGATCGCCGAAGCGGCAATTGAACTCCAGGACGCGCGGCCCGCCCGGGGTCAGGATCAGGCCCGCAAAGAGTACGCCGACGAAGGGCGTGCCTTCTTTTTTCAAACCGGAGACGGCAGGTTCCAAAATCGACCTTGTGATCGCCTCGATCAGCGCGCGCGAACAAATCGAAGCCGGGGCATACGCGCCCATCCCGCCGGTGTTCGGACCCTGATCCCCATCCAGCAGACGCTTGTGATCCTGGGCGGGGATCATCGCACGGACCGAGGCGCCATCGGTGAAGGCCATGAGCGAGACTTCCTGTCCGGAAAGCCGTTCTTCGATCACCACCTGGTCGCCCGCCGCGCCGAACTCACGTTTGACAAGGATCGATTCCAGGGCGGACTTGGCCTCTTCGATACTTTCCGGCAGGATGACACCTTTGCCCGCCGCCAGCCCCGAAGCTTTGATCACGATGGGGTAATCTATGGTTTCGACATGTTTGATCGCAGATTGAATGTCTGCGAAGGTTCGATACCTGGCCGTCGGGATAGCATGCCGCGCCATAAAATCCTTGGCAAAGGCCTTCGAGGCTTCGATCTGCGCCGCGGCCTGGCTCGGGCCGAAGCAGCGGACTCCCGCCGCGGACAGCGCGTCGGACAGGCCGTTCGCCAGAGGCGCTTCGGGACCGACCACGACCAAATCGATTCGTTTCGCTTTGCATACCTCAATGATCGCGGCATGATCGTCAACCGGGATGCCGGTGAGGTTCTCAGCCAGCGCTGCCGCACCGGGATTTCCCGGCAATACATATAGCTTGGTTAACTTTGGCGATTGCTTTACCTTCCAGGCGATCGCATGTTCCCGCCCGCCCGAACCGATGATCAAAACATTCATGAGGACTCCACGAACTACTTTAGTTCTTGATGCAAAAGAGCTCCCTGCGCCGTCCTCGGCGCAGGTGTATCTGGTGATCGCCGCCGGGGACGGCGGCGTGAGCGAGTTTTGTAACCGATGATCAAAACATTCATAGCTACTCCGCGAACCTACTTCATACTTTTCTCGAAGCCGGTCTTGACCGTTTCCATGTTGACTGCCACCGGATAGTCCCCCGTGAAGCAGGCCCGGCAAAAGCCTTCTTCCCTTCCGATGGCCCGCATCATGCCCTCCAGCGAGAGATAGTGCAGGCTGTTCGCCCCGATGTACTCGCAGATCTCCTCCAGCGTGCGCGTCCGCGCGATCAGGTCATCGTGGGTGCCCATATCCACACCCATAAAGCATGGATGCGCCACCGGCGGACAGGTGATGGCCACGTGGACTTCCTTCGCTCCGGCATTCAGCAGCAACCGGATCAGGACACCGATAGTATTGCCGCGCACGATGCTGTCGTCGATCATCAGCACGCGCTTGTTCAGCACGTTCTCGTTGATCACGTTGAACTTCAAGGCCACGCCGCGCTTGCGCAGCGAATCGGTCGGCTCGATGAATGTCCGCCCGACGTAGCGGTTCTTGACGAAGCCGTCGTTGTAGGGAATCCCGCTGATTCGCGAGAAGCCGATCGCAGCCGGGATGGAGGAGTCCGGCACGGGGATGACGACATCGGCCAGGTTGTCGCCCATTTCGCGGGCCAGCTCCTCGCCCAGCCGCTGGCGGACGTGATGGACGTTCAAGCCCTCCCAGACGTGGTCGGGACGGGCGAAATAGATGTGCTCGAACACACACAGCGCCGAGGGTTTGACCGGCGGAAGCGCCTGCATCACCCGCAGGGCATTGTTGGAAAGCGAGACGATCTCGCCGGGCTGGACATCCCGGATGGCCTCGCAGCCCAGCGTGTGCAGCGCGCCGGTTTCAGAGGCGACCGCGTGTCCGCCGCTGGGCAGCAGCCCGATGCAGAGCGGCCGAAAGCCCCACGGGTCGCGCACCGCATAAACACAGTCCCGGGTAAGAATCACCAGCGAATAGGCGCCCACCCACTTCTCCATGGCATGTTTGATGCGCTCCTCCCACGTCCCCCAGCCGTTGCGCGCCAGCATCATGGTCATCACTTCGGTATCGGACGAGGACGAAAAGCCGACGCCCTGTCCCATCAGCTCGTCGCGCAGCTCGGCCGAATTGACCAGGTTGCCGTTGTGCGCCAGCGCCAGTGGACCATGGATGGTCTCGATCATGAAAGGCTGGACATTCCGTGACGACGACGAACCGGTCGTCGAGTAGCGGGTATGCCCGATGGCGTAGTGGCCCTGCATCTCAGCCATCATCGAAGGCGTGAAGACCTGCGAGACCAACCCCACGGCCTTGTGCAGGGACATGGACCGCCCGTCGGCGACGGCCATGCCGGCCGCCTCCTGGCCGCGGTGCTGGAGGGCATGCAGCCCAAAGAAGGTCATGCGGGCCACGTCCTCGTTCGGTGCGAAGACACCGATCACGCCGCACTCTTCCCGGGGATGCTCATCGAAAACGAAAGTCATCTGTCGCTCTCTTCAATCATCTTTGCAGACCGCCATCGTCCGCGATGATCTTTTCTGCGGCCTGCTTCTGGACCGACCTGACCTTCTCCTGCACGGCTCCATCCGCCAGGCCGAAGATCTTGGCCGCCAGCAGCGCCGCGTTGGCCGGCTCCAGCACGAGCGCGGGCGCGATGCCCGAGGGCATCCGCAGTGACGAAAAGACGTCGGCGCCGCCGAAGGATTCGCTGGCCGGCGGGCAGGCGATCACCGGCGCGGACACCGCTCCATCCACGAAGCCGCTCAGGGCATTGCTGCGGCCTGCCACGGTGATGTAAACCTTCGGGCGCACATCCGCTTCGAATTCCCGCAGAATGCTCAGGGCATGGACGGGTGTCTTGTGAGCCGAGGCGATCCGCAGGACGGTTTCGATACCATACTTCCGGCAGGCTTCGGCGATCTTCTGGCAATGATCCAGGTCGGCTTTGGAACCCATCAAGATGACGACCAGCGGTTTCGGCATTCAATTCTCCTTGGAAAGCATTTTGAAAATCAGTGCCGGGTCCAGTGGATAATGTTTCGAACCCATTTCAGCCACGGATTTCACCGACTGCCGCAGCTTGGCGCGGCGCACGGAATGTGCACTTTTGAGAGCAAGCCTTTGTGGTGAATTCTTACAAGATACCGTGCGCTTTCAGGTTTTCGAGCAATCTCTGTTCGACGGGATAGACACCTGACTCGAAGGTTTTACCGGTTAAACGCTCATAGATGGTGATGTAACGCTCGCTGGCCGCCGCCCAGAGTTCGTCGGGCATGGGAGGTATTTCTCCATCGCCGCGATAACCTTTTTCGGCGTAGGCCAGGCGGACGAACTCCTTGTCGAAGTTTTCCGGGTCTTCGTCTGCCGCGAAGTGTGCCTCGTAGGTATCGGCTTTCCAGAAGCGCGAAGAGTCGGGGGTATGGACTTCATCGATCAGGACCACGCTCCCGTCCTCCGCGCAGCCGAATTCATACTTGGTATCGACGAGGATCATTCCGGCCCTGCGCGCGACCTGCTGCCCATGCTTGAACAGGGCCAACGCCGCCCCCTGGACCTGGTCCCAGGTCTTCGCATCCAGGATGCCTTTTTCGGTGACTTCGGCGCAGGTCAGGCGCTCGTCGTGGCCGCTCGCGCCGCCCTTGGTCGTGGGGGTGATGATCGGCTCGGGCAGTGCCTGGTTCTTCTGCAACCCTTCCGGAAAGTGATAGCCATAGATCTCGCGCTCGCCGAGCGAATAGCGATACCACAACGCCGTGGAGGTGACGCCGGTGATGTAGCCGCGTACGATCACTTCCACGAGCAAAGGTTCGGCGACCCTGACGACTGCCGCGTTCGGGTCGGGCAGGGACACGATGTGGTTTGGGATGATGCCGCGCGTCTGCTCGAACCACCAGGCCGAAAGCTGGTTCAACACCTTACCCTTATACGGCACGCAGGCCAGGATCCGGTCGAAGGCCGAAAGCCTGTCCGTGGTGACGATCAACCTTTTTCCATCCGGCAGGTCATACCAATCCCTGACCTTTCCGGAGGTTTTGCCCGGCAAAGGAAGGTTCGTCTCTTTCAAGGCCCCCCGCAGGAAACCGATCAGTTCATCTCTCGATGTCATGTTGCCTCTCTCCATCCAATACTCCGACAGACCTGCTGTAAACGTCGGAAACCTAACCACTGAGACACGCACTTGCCCCGGGTGCAAGTGCCGGGGAAGGCACAGAGTTTTTGTTTTTTTCTCTCAGTGTCTCCGTGACCCAGTGGTTCAAAAGGTTTTCTTCATGACTACTCTGTGCTCTATGCAGGAAGTCTAATTTATATCCTGCACATACTTCACGCCGTTCTCGAACAACGCCAGTCCGCTATGACAGGAAACCCCGCGCGTCCAGTTCGGGTGCTGGAAGGGGTGGATGTGATTTTCGGGGTGCGGCATCAACCCGAGGACATTGCCCTGCGGGTTGCAGATCCCGGCGATGTCATGAATGGACCCGTTCGGGTTTTCCGGATAACCGGCCGCGGCCGGCGACCCGTCGGGGCGGGCGTAGACCAAAGCGACCTGCCCGTTCGCAGCAAATTCCGGCAGATCAAAGACAGGGTTCACCTGGAAGTTGCCCTCACCATGCGCAATCGGACATTCGATGAGTGTTTCCAGACCCTTGGTCCAGATGCATTTTTGCGAGACTGCCTTCAGCGTCACCCAGCGGCATTCGAAATGACCCCCGGCATTGAACGTCAGGGTTGCAGTCTTCTTTCTTCTTTCCTCTTTCCTGTCATCCTTCCCAAACGGCAGGACCCCAGACTTGATCAATGCCTGAAACCCATTGCAGATCCCGATCACCGGCTTCCCCGACTCGACGAACCGGTTGATCTCATCGATGAAATAGGCACTCAGGTCGATGGCCAACAACTTCCCGGCGCCGAGCGCATCGGCATAGGAAAACCCGCCCGGGAGGACAAGCATCTGAAAGTCGCGGAAACGCTGCTTGCCCGCCCGCAGGTCGTTGAGCGGCACGGGGACAGCTTCCGCGCCGGCCAGCGCCAGCGCTTCGGCGACGTCATAATCCCGGTTCGTGCCATAAGCTTGTAAGATCAGTGCTTTCGGTTTCATAGAACCTTTACTGAAGTGGTTTATTCCAGGCGCGGACTAAATCGTCCACACTTGCGGTCAACAGAGCAGAGCCTTCCGAACGAACGACCAGGGTTGGCTCTTCGCTCACTCTTCCGATCTGCTGGAGTGGCAATCCGTTGAGCAAGGCAAGGAAATCAGCCTTCTTTTCGTCGTGGATTTCCACGACCAGGCAGCCCGTCGTCTCACCAAAGAGGGCGCGTCCATCCGCAGCGACCAGGTCAAGCTCTGCGCCCAGCCGTCCGCCGATGCACATCTCGGCGATCGTCACGCCCAGGCCGCCTTCACTGAGGTCATGTGCCGAGCGGATGAGACTTTTGTTGATGGCCTGATGCAAAGCTTTGTAAACCTCCGGCGTCACCTCACTGACGGAGGGCACAGGTTCGCCAGGCATGGCTGATCCTTCTGACACCAGGTTGAAGTGCGACCCGCCAAAGACAGGCTGGAAGTCGCCGATCAGGTAAAGTTCATTCCCTGCTTCCTTCAAATCCATGGTGACCGCGCGGGTGACGTCATCCAGGATCCCGACGGAGGAGATCAACAGGGTCGGCGGGATGGCGTGGCGCTGGCCGTCCGTGCCCAGATATTCATTGTTGAGCGAGTCCTTGCCGCTGATGAAAGGAGTCCGGTACAGCAGGGCCGCGTCGTGACAGCCGCGGGCGGCTTCGACGAGCGAGCCGAGCGTCTCGGGGCGCAGCGGATCGCCCCAGCAGAAGTTGTCGAGGACGGCGATCCTTTCGGGGTCGGCGCCGACGGCGACGGCATTGCGGATGGCTTCGTCCATGACGGCCATGGCCATTTTGTATGTGTCGAGCTTGCCATACTCAGGATTGATGCCGCCCGCGATGGCGATGCCGGCATTTCCTTTTGCGCCGGCCGGCCGCAGAACCGCCGCGTCCGAAGGAGCGTCAGAATATACGCCGGTCAGAGGTTTGACGGCAGTCGCGCCCTGGACTTCGTGGTCGTAGATGCGGATGACCGAGGATTTGCTGGCAATGTTTGGGTGGGAAAGCAGTTTGAAAAGCGTCTCGGCGTAGGGAACTTTTATCGGACGAGACTGTGGCTGCGGCGAGGGGCGCTGTCCATCATTTCGGACAATGGCCTTCAGATGCCGCTGTGGAATTCCCTCATGCAAAAATTCATTCTCAAGGTCAAGGACAATCTTATTTTCGTAGCGCACGAGCAGGCGGCCGCTTCCGGTGAATTCGCCAATGTCGGTCAGTTCGGTGTCGTAGGTGTCGCACAACTCCTGAAGCTGGGGCACATGCCCGGGGGGAACGGCCAGGACCATGCGCTCCTGCGCTTCGGAAAGCCAGATCTCCCAGGGAGCCAGCCCGGGATACTTGAGCTGCACATTCCGGAGATCGACGTCAGCGCCAATACTGGACGACATCTCGCCGACCGCCGAAGACAGACCGCCCGCGCCGCAGTCGGTGATGGCATGGTACAGCCGCAGGTCGCGGGCCGGGATGATGACATCGATCAGGCCCTTCTCCGTGATGGGATCGCCGATCTGCACGGACGCGCCGGCCACCTCTCCCGTTTGCGCGTCCATCGTCATCGACGAGAACGTCGCGCCGCGCAAACCGTCCCGCCCGGTCCGGCCGCCGAGCACGATGACGCGGTCATGCTTCTGCGGCGCACGGACGTGCGCTCCCTGCGGGGCGATGCCGAGGCAGCCGCAGAAGACCAGCGGGTTGGCCGTGTAGCCTTCGTCGAACAGGATCGCGCCGTTGACGGTCGGGATGCCGATCTTGTTGCCGTAATCCTGCACGCCGGCCACCACGCCCGACATGATCCGGCGCGGATGCAGGACGCCTTCGGGCAGCTGCTCGAACGCGGCATGCTGCGGGCCGAAGCACAGGAAGTCTGTGTTGGCGATGGGCTTGTGCGAGACCCCCAGCACGTCGCGGATGACCCCGCCGACGCCGGTATTCGCGCCGCCGAACGGCTCGATGGCCGAGGGATGATTGTGCGTCTCGACCTTGAAGGAAATCTCGTTCTCGCCATCCAGGTCGATGATGCCGGCGTTATCCACGAAAGCGGACAGAACCCAGGGAGCATTGATCTTGTCCGTAGCAGACTTCAAAAAAGTCTTGAGGATCGAATCGATTTGATAGCTTGCATCCCCGTCTTTCACATCAACCTTAGCCTTGAAGGTTTTATGCCCGCAGTGCTCGCTCCAGGTCTGGGCGATGGTTTCCAGCTCGATATCGGTAAGGTCGCGACCTTCCCTGCAGTAGTAACTTTGGATTGCTTTCATTTCATTCAGGTCGAGCGCAGCCCGGCGATCTTTGGAGAGTGCAATCAACTCATCGTCGGTCATGTTTCGGATCGGGATCGTTTCCACCGTTCCAACCGATTCCGCTTCGAGCGGGAAGGAAGGCTCGATCTCGCCGATCTGCCACTGGTGAATGACAGGGTTGGCAAGCAGGCGCTGCACAAGTTGTTCGACCGAGGCATGCGCCGAATGAGGATCTTCGAAGCTGAGCAGGAAACGCAGACCGGTCGCGGCGCGCTGGACCCCGTCGAAGCCGAGCTTATGCGCGGCCCGGACGATCTCGTGCGCGACGGAATCGGTGACGCCCGGCCGGAGAGCCACCTCCACCAGGACAGGACCAGCCTCAGGGGCCGCAGGAGCGGTCGAGGAGAGTTCCTGCCAGGTGGTGGACTGGGACACAGGGTCCGTTAAAAGTTCGAGAGCCAACTGCGACAGTTCTGCCTGCGACAGTTGGCTCTCTATAAAGTAGAGATCCTGGCATTCAATCCTGATCAGATTATCGAAGCCCAGGGCCCGCGCGTCGGAAAGATATCCTTCCGAGCGTGGGTCCGTATGGGTGAAACAGGTGATGAAACGATGGATGGGCATTGAGTAGCCTTGTGGGATGCGCTGATTTTACTCAAAGAAACCTGTCTAGTCAATTCTTGATTTGATGCATCACTATCTCTGAAATATCGGTAGTTTGCCTTCAATAAAGTTGCATCTTAATGCTCGGAAACTGGTTACTTCCATCATTTGACTTTCGAAATCCGATATGATAAAAAAAACCTAGTGAAATCCTACACAATTTGCCTGATCGGTCTGTCGTCGCAGCAAGCAGTTGTGGTGGGGGGAGGAAAAGTAGCCGCGCGAAAAGTAGAGGGGTTGTTAGCGGCTGGAGTGCAAGTCAAAGTCATAAGCCCTGTACTCACACCAGAATTGCAACTGCTGGCCGATTCCAATAAAATCACTTCCCTGCCGCGCCCCTACCGGGATGGCGATCTGGAGGGCGCGTTCCTCGTCATCGCCGCGACGGATGATGCGGCTGTAAATCAGGGCGTCTCGGCGGAAGCGGAGAGGCGCGGCTGCCTCGTCAACGTGGTGGATGATCCCGCCCACAGCAACTTCATCCTGCCGGCCGTCGTGCGGCGCAATGACCTGAGCATCGCCATCTCCACCGGCGGAAGCAGCCCGGCCCTGGCCCGCAGGCTGCGCGAAAGGATCGAAGCGCTGATCGGGCCCGAGTATGGAGTCCTGACCGGCTTGCTGGCAGAACTCCGCCCGGAGCTAATCGAAGCCTTCCCCGAGGGCGAAGCACGTTTGCAGGCAGCCTTACGAGTAGTTGACTCGGACATTCTGAACATCATACAAGATCACGGAAGAGATGCGGCATTGAACTATGGACGAGAAAAATTGCACCAGCAATAACAAAGACTGCTCGAAGGGCATCGTCTATCTGGTGGGCGGCGGGCCGGGCGATCCCGGCCTGTTGACGATCCGCGGACTGGAATGCCTGCGCAAGGCGGATGTGGTCGTCCACGACAGGCTGACGAATGGTCAACTATTGAGCTATGCACCGCAAGCCGAAAAAATCGACGTGGGCAAGTCGCCGAACCACCACCCTATCCCCCAGCCGGAGATCAACGCCATCCTGATCGAGAAGGCCAGCGAAGGCAAAGTCGTGGTGCGCTTGAAAGGCGGCGATCCCTTCGTGTTCGGGCGCGGCGGCGAAGAAGCCCAGGCCCTGGTCGAGGCGGGCATCCGCTTCGAGATCGTGCCGGGTGTGACGAGCGCCATTGCAGTGCCGGCCTACGCAGGCATCCCCGTCACGCAGCGCGGTGTGGCCAAAAGTGTCGCGTTCATCACGGGTCACTGTGCCGGCTCCGGCCCGCTGGACCTGAACTGGCAGGCGCTGGCCCAGGGAATCGATACGCTCGTGTTCCTGATGGGTGTCACCAGTCTGCCAGCCATCGTTGCAGCGCTTCTCGAAGCGGGGCGCGGGCCCGAGACGCCGGTCGCGTTGATCGAGAAGGGCACGCTGCCGGAACAGAAAGTAGTCACAGGCACGCTCGCGAACATCGCGGCCCGGGCGCATGAGATCCAGCCGCCGTCCATCATCATCATCGGCGAGGTCGTTGACCTGCATGCGACCCTGAAATGGTTCGAACCTGAGGCTGAGCTTTCAGCGAGGTAATCCTTCCTATGCCACGCGCGCTGATTACGGGTGGGACCGGTTTCGTCGGCTCGAACATCGCCCTGCGATTGATCGAACGCCGCTGGGATGTGCGCATCCTGCAGCGCCCGGGCTCGTCGCTTGAGCTTCTGGAGGGCGGGCCCTTTGAATTCGTCTGCGGCGATATCCTGGAACCGGAGAGCCTGCCGTCTGCGCTGCGCGGCATCGACGTCATCTTTCATGCCGCGGGCGTGGTCGATTACTGGAAGCAGGGCGTCGAACACATGTATGAGGTCAACGTGGAGGGGACTCGCAACCTGATGGAAGCTGCCCTGAAGGCTGGCATCGAGCGGGTGGTTCACACCAGCTCGACCGCGGCCATGGGCATCCATCCGAATGTCCTTGTCGATGAGAGTTTCACCTTCAACGTCAAGCCCGAACGCTTTGTGTACGGGCACAGCAAATACCTGGCGGAGCAAATCGTCCTCGAGCATGTCAAAAAGGGACTGCCCGCCGTGATCGTCAACCCGACGACGGTGATCGGTCCGCGGGATGTCCGCAAGGTATCGAACGGCATGGTCGTGGAGGTGATCAGGCACTGCGCGCCGCCGCTGATCCCGCCCGGCGGACTGAACGTGGTGCCGATCTGCGATGCAGCCCAGGGACACATCGAAGCGGCCCTCAAGGGGCGCGTCGGAGAACGTTATATTCTCGGCGGCGAGAACATGTCCCACATCCAGCTGTACCAGACGATCGCGGACGTGGTCGGCTGCGGGATGAAGCTCAAGGTCATGCCGCGCTGGCAGGTTTCCTTCTTTGCCGGGCTGACCGACATGCTCCAGCCGCAGACCAGCGGCCCCGTGCCGCTGACCGGCGACCGGCTGCGGCTCGAAGCGCAGTTCTTTCACTACGATACGACCAAGGCCCGCACCTGCTTCGCCATGCCAAATACACCCCTGCGCACCACCATCGGCCGCACCTACGAGTGGTATGAAGCGATGGGAGAATTCGAGGGAATCTATGAAAGCCTCGAAAAAGACGGCACCTGTAAATATTGCGGTCGGACACGCTACTGCGCCTGGCCGCCGGCCGTCTTAAATAACCAACATGTTCTCAGAGAAAAAGACCATGAACGAACCCGCTAAACCATCCTCGAACTGGAATGAGCTCCTGCGTGCCTGGCTGGGACGCCTGATCGCCCAAAAATGGTTCGACGTGGGCCTGCGCAGCAAAATGTCCGCGCTGGTTACGGTGGGCCTGACGGGCCTGATCGCCATCTTCGCCTTCATTGGGATCACCACCATCCGCCAGTCCACGCAGCAGCTGCTGGGCGAGCACGTTCTGCGGGCCCGCATCCTTGCCGAAAGCCTGGACTCGAACCTCGGACAGGTTGGAGGGCTGCTGACCATCCTGTCGTCGGAGATCGACATGCACGACCCGGCCGCCAATCTCCAGGATTGGAAGAAGGTCTTCGAGGAGGACTTTCGCTCGGTCCAGGGTGTGTATCTGTTCGACGGAAACGCCAGCCTGATCACCGGCACGGCCGACGCGCCAAACATCGACTGGGACCGGGTCTCTGCCATCCGGGAGGCCCAGGCCGGCTCGCCGCGCACCGTCTCGATCGAGGGGATGCCGCGTCCCTACGCGCTGATCGCCGTCCCCGTGCTGGATGCCGCCGGCCGGTCCCCGGTTGGCGCGCTGGCGGCCGTGCTGGATCTTTCCAATCCCGACATCTTCCTCTCGAACAGCTCCCTCGGACTCGAGCACAACGGCACCTTCCAGATCCTGGGCAGCGATGGACAGGTGCTCGTCAGTTCCCCGCCGGAACTAAGCCTGAGCCCTGCGACAGTTGCCAAGATCATGAACAAACTTTTCGTCGAGGGCAAGCCGACCGTGGAGGCCTGCCTGGGCTGCACAGACGACGAGCTGCAGGAGACCGGGATCGTGATCGCCTTTGCTCCGGTCTCCCAGGCCCCGTGGGGCGTGGTAATCTGGCACGAATCACAGGAGCTGTTTGCCCCGGCCCGCTGGCTTGGCGTGCAGGCCCTTGTGCTCGGCATTCTCGCCATGCTCGGCGCCCTTGGCCTGGTGGTTGTCACGACCCGCAGCGTGATCGCGCCGGTCCAGCTGCTGACGGACGCGACGCAAAAGATCAGCGACGTGCAGTTCGACATCGACACACTGAAATCCGTGCAGGACACGTTGAGCACGTCACTGGCCGGAAAGACCGGCCGCCGCGACGAGATCGGCATCCTTTCCAACAGCTTTCTCAACATGTGCACACGTTTGCAGCTCTCCATGGAGGAGATCCAGGCCTTGAACCGTGAGCTGGATGAACGGGTGCGGGCCCGCAGCAAGCAGTTATCCATGCTGAACGCCGTGGCCCTGACGGTCAACCAGTCACTCAACCTGAAGGAGATCCTGAACCGGGCCCTCGACGAAGTCCTGCAGCTCAAAGGCATCGACATGGTGGCCATCTTCCTGTGGGATTTTGCCAAGGGACAGCTCAAGCTGATGGCCTTC
>JBAVVF010000776.1:0-10023 GCA_049697155.1 Anaerolineales bacterium | reverse complement strand
CAGGGTCTTGATCTCCTCCTCCGACAGGTCGCTGAAGCGCTCGCGCAGGAGCACGCAATCCGGGTCGCTCTGCCAGAGGATGTGATTCGCAAAGTTGCGGCAGGCCTGGTCGCGCAGCAGGGACTGCGCTGAATAATCGCCGCCCCAGGAGATGCCCACGTCGCGCCCGATGCGCACGCCGTCGACGAGCCCGATCGAGGCCCACAGCGGGCAGCCGCAGCCCAGCCAGAGCGCCTCGCCGATCTCGGCCCGGATCATCTCGGCCACACGCCGCCAGATCTCGATGCGCGTCATGCCGGGCGTATGCCAGACCGCGCGGTCCGGGCCGTATTCGCTGCCGAAGTGCATGAAGTCCGTCTTGAAGTATTCGCAGCCCCACTCATGCCGCCAGGTATGAAAAACATTTCGCAAATATTCAAACGCGTCCGGATGAGTGGCGTCGAGGATGTAATATTCCTCACTGCGTTTGTGCCAGCGAAACTCAGCGTAAAAACGCATGTGTGTCAGCGGCTTGCCATTCTCCCGATCTTTGACGACCCAATCCGGGTGATCGCGATAGAGATGGCTGCGGTTGCCGACCATGAATGGCGCGATCCACAACCCGGGGGTGAAGCCGGCCGAGCGAATGTCATCGAGCAGGGACTTCATCCCGCGCGGAAACTGCGGTTTCACCTCCAGCCAGTCGCCCATCTCGGGCGTGAAGCCATCGTCGATCTGGAAGACGCGCATCGTCAGGTTCTCGCGCCGGGCAACCGTCTGCGCGGCATGCAGATGATCGAGGATGTTCTCTTCATTGATGTAGGCGTAAAGGTTGTACCAGGAGCACCAACCGGTGATCGAAGGGGAGGCGAGGCGCGGGGCCGCGGGCGAAGCCTCCGCAACCAGACGGGCCCAGTCCCGCAGCCCATTCTCGATCTGCGCGTGACCGAAGACGACCAGCCGCTCCGATTCGCAGCGCTCCAGCCCGGAGCGATCCCTGCGGTCCCACAAGGTCTGAATGGTCAGAGCGAGTAGTTGGGTCCGGGTATCGAAGGTAAAGGTTTGCTGGAAGCGGTCGTGACGGTCGAAGCCGAGGATCAAGCAGCCACTCCCATGACGAGGCAGGAGCTGAGTCATTCCATAGCCGCGCGGGACTTCAGCATTCACATCGACCATCGTATCGGGCTGGACGTAGTAACTTCCGTCCCAACTGAAGTAGCCGTTGCGCAGGTACTGTCGCAGATTCTCCACCTGCTCGAAGCGCAGTCCGAAGGAATCCAGGATGAGATCATCCGGAAGTTTCTCCAGCCAATATTGAATCCAGACTTGACCTTCAGCATTCTGAACTGCTTGAAGTCCAAACGTCCCACCGCCCAAAGACGCCGACGTGCAGCGCAGCTCGATCCGTTCGCGATCCGAGCGGAGCACTTCGCACGTCCAGCCTGCGAGAGGCGCTCCGTTGAGAACGGGCTGCCCGCCTCGCAGCGTTACGCCGGAGCTTTCGATCGTCAGAGTCTGGTCGGCGGCGAGTGAAAGGTTCAGCACAGCGGAACTTCCCAGTGTGTTTCAGCGGATTGAGTGGCCGCCAGCGCCATGTCGAGCGACCTGGCGCCTTCGCGCATCGGAGTGCGCGTCTGCCCATCCGTGCGGATGGCCGTCAGCAGGTCCTGCAGCTCGGCCAGGTGCACGTTCTTCTCGCTGCTGATCGTCTCGGTGCGGACCGGCGTCTCGGCAGTGAAGTGGAACAGGGCATTGTTTGCATTTGTGAATTCGGCCGTCAGCTTTTGCGAGACCAGGCGATAATCGTTGATCCATTTTCCGGGGATGGCGCCGTTCGTGGCATAGATGACTCCGAGCGCCCCGCCCTGGAAGCCGAAGACCGTCGCGCTGACGTCCTCCACCGTGTAATCCGCGACCTCGCGATGGAAAAGATTTTCCTGGCGGCTGTAGACAGTCACCGCCTCGCCCATCAGATAGCGCATCAGGTCGACCATGTGAATGATCTGCTCGACCAGCTGCCCGCCGGACTTGCTGCGGTCCCGCCACCAGGGCGCGTGCAGCGAGTTGCAGAAGTAGCGTGCGCTCATCAAGCCTGCCGGGCCGACCTCACCGGAAGAGACCAGCTCTTTCAGCCGCTCGATCCCCGTCCCAAAGCGGAACATGAATCCGACCTGGGTCTTGATACCCGCTTTTTCCACCGTCTCGACCATATGCCAGGCATGTTCCGACGAGAGCGCGATCGGCTTTTCGATGAGCATATGCACGCCGTACTGTGCGGCCAGGTCCACTTCATCTGTGTGGCCGAAGGGCGGCAGGCAGATCACGACCAGATCAAGGTCAGCCTTCTCGAACATGTCGTGATGATCTGTGAAGACGCGACCTTTGCCTCCGCTGTACTTTTCCGAAAACTCGCGGGCGTTCTTTTCCTGAACGTCGCAAAAGGCAGTCAGCTCAATTTCATCGGGCAGGCTGATCAGGTTGCTGGCGTGCCGGCTGGCGAAGCCGCCGCAGCCGAGGATGGCAGTGCGTAATCGTTTCATGTGAAGATCCTTTCATGCTATCTGTCATTGCGAGCGAAGCGAAGCAATCCCATCCAACCTTGAACACTTTTTAGCGATATTTGGGATTGCTTCGTCGTGGCGCCCGCCACTCCTCGCAATGACGGAAGACGTTTTTGAGATGTGTACTACTGCGAGAAGTCCAGAACAACTTGCAGCGCTTCTTCCGGTTTTTCGTCCAGGATCTGGAAGCCCTGCGCGGCCTGCTTGAACGGGATGACATGTGTGATCACCGGTCGCAGGTTGAGCGAACCTTTGGCCTGCAGGTCCATGATCGTATGGATCAGGCGGATGCGGTCCCAGCGCTGGCTGAGGGCCGGGTCGACGTTCCCGATCTGCGAACAGACCAGCTGGATGCGATTGTGATGGAATTCCTCGCCCAGCAGCAAACCCTGGGCCTCACCCTGGAAGAATCCCAGTGCCACCACGCGGGCGGAGTAGGCGGTCGTGCGGATCGCTTCGTGCAGGGCTTTGGCGCTGCCGGATACCTCGATGCTCACATCGGCGCCGCGACCATCCGTCAGTTCTTTGATCTTTTCGGCGGGGGAGCACTCGCGCGGGTTGAAGCCTCGTTCGATCGCGCCGAGACTCCTGGCCAGGTCCAGGCGTTTCTCGATCATGTCCACGCCGAAGACGCGCGCGCCCGAAAGCTTCGCGAGCTGTGCGATGACCTGTCCCAGCACGCCGAGCCCAAAGACGGCAACGGTCTCACCGACGTGAATGTTGGCATCCAGAATGCCGTTCAGCGCGATCGGGCCGATGTGCGAATAGATTGCCAGCATGGGGTCGAGGGCGGCCGGCTTGATGCGCTTGCTGGCATAATCTTCCAGCAGGATGTGATGGGTGCGGTGCCCCCACGTCCCATAGACGATGTCGCCAACCTTCAAAGTTGTGACCTCCGGATTGACCTCGATCACTTCACCCACTTCCTCGTAGCCCCAGCCCGAGAGGGGATAGGGCTGGCTCGGCGCTTCCGAAGCGAGAAACAGGCGGTTCTTCGTATCCCACTGCTTCGACAGGTAGGGATTGCTGCCGCGATAGGCCGTCATTTCCGTGCCGGCGCTGATGCCGGAATACAGGGTGCGCACACGGATCTCTTTTGCCCCCAGGGGACGGTCTTCGACGGTATCGAAAGCGATCGTGCGGGGTTGGGTGAAAACCAGGACTTCACTCATTTGTCATTTCCTTTTCGTTGAAAAAGTATATTGCTTCGTAAGCATGTTTGCCAGCCACGAATTGTCGCGAATTTACGCAAACTTTTTAGGTAATTCACGGCAGGAGAATAACCAGTATAGTCATTCCTCGGTCATAGAAAACCAACAGGATTGATAAGGCTTCAAAGTAATCTGCAAACCCGACGAGGTCGCGGCGAAGCTCTGCCCGCCGATCAGATCCTGCCAGGTGGAGTGGACCGGGAGCCAGGGATCCAGACCCGGCGCGATCTGCCGCGACTCGGGCGTGATGTTGACCAGACATACGATGGTTTGTTTTCCATCCAGGGAGCGGCGCACGAGCGAGAAAATGCCGCGCTCATTCGAGATCACCTGCTGGGATGCCAGAGGGTGAAAGGCGGGCTGTTCCCGCCGGAGGTTGAGCAGATGCAGATAACTGCTCAGGATGCGCGCTTCACGGCTGGCGGGCTGGGCCGCCAATAGCTTTTTCAACGCGGCGAAGTCGAACTTCTCCCGGTTGATAGAGCGGGCCTGTCCCGTCGCTGTAACGCAGCTCGGACAGTTGCGCGAACCGAACAGGCTGTGGATATAGATGCCCGGCACGCCCGCCAGCGAGAGCATGATGGCCTGGGAAGCGATGAAACGATCGATATCGTGAAAGGGATCGGGATGCCCCGGGTCATTCAAAGCATCATACAAAGTGATGTTCAGTTCATAGGGACTTTGCGTTCCATCCGGGTCCGACTTGTAGGAAACGCGCCCGCCGTGTGCCAGAGTGCGGCTCACCAGCGATTGGACTTCATCCTCCGAAAGGATGCCCTGGGCCGGCAGGACGCCGATCCCATCGTGGGAGGCAATGAAGTTGAAGAACACTCCCTGACCGTCCAGGGTCGCAGCCCACTCCGACAATTTGCCGGTATCCGCAGATGCGAAGGTATGCAGGATGAGCGGAGCCAGGGGGAATTGATAGACCAGCTGGGCCTCATCGGTACGATCCGCCCCGGCCAGGCGCTCTCCAAAGTAGCTGATGTTCTTTTCGTGCGGCACGTTCGTTTCGGTGATCAATAAAACGTCCGGAACCGCCAGGTCGAGAACGGCCCGCAGGAGCTTGATGACCGCGTGGGTTTCAGGCAGGTGAATGCAGGGCGTGCCCGATTCCTTCCACAGGTAGGCGATGGCATCCAGGCGCAGGATCGTCGCACCTTTTTCGACATAGAACAGGATCAGCGCGACGATCTCCAGCAAAACCTGCGGGTTGGCGTAATTCAGATCGATCTGATCGGCGCTGAACGTCGTCCAGACCCGGCGCTTTCCACTGGAAGTTTCGACTTCCGTGAGCAAAGGAAGCGTGCGCGGGCGGACGACGCTGGATAGTTCCCAATCTTCTGATGGGGTAATGAAATAATCGCGGTATGGTGTTTCATCCCGCAGAAAGGCCTGGAACCAGTCGCTCTGCCGGGAGATGTGATTGATCACGGCATCGAACATCAGGCGATGATGCTCGCCCAGCACGGCGACATCCTCCCAGCTTCCCAGGGCAGGATTCACCTGCCGGAAGTCGATCACCGAGAAACCGTCGTCCGACGAGTAGGGATAGAAAGGCAGAATATGGATCCCGCTGACTGCTTCTGAAAGATAAGTGTTCAGGAACTCTTTCAGGGTCCTGAGGGAAGGCTGGCCGGGGATTTGCAGGCTGTCACCATAGGTGATCAGGATCGCGTCGCGTTCGGTGAGTCCACTCGAATGGCCGCAGGCCCGCCCCCGGCGCTGTTGAAACTTATCCAGGAGACCGCGCAGCTCACTCCAGGTTTGATCCGTTCTTTCCTGTCCGTACAGAAAGGCGAGGTGATAACGAATTCGTTCTTCAATGGTCATAAGCAATGCAGACAGGGATGAAGATAACTTCCGATTACCCTTTGACGCCTCCGGAGACGAGTCCCTGTTCCAGGTAGCGCTCAAGCGTCAGGAATAGAATGATGATGGGAAGTGTCATGATGGTCGATGCCGCCATGACCACGTGCGGGCGCGGGGTCGGGTCGTTGAAAATGGAACTGATCTTGATCGGAATGGTAAACAGGTCATGACTGTTCAGGAAGATAAACGCATACAAAAATTCATTCCAGGCGATCATAAAAGTATAGATGGCCACCGAAACCAGAGCGGGTATCGCCAGAGGCAGCGTGATCTTCCAGATAACGCTGAGACGGCTGCAGCCGTCGATCAGTCCGGCCTGTTCGATCTCGGTGGGAATGGTGCGGAAATAGTTTGCCAGCATGTAGAGTCCCACCGGCAGGGTCTGGGCCAGATAGGTCAGGATCAGCACCGAAAGATTATCCTGCACGTCGAAGCCCATGCGGACGCCCAGCTGGGCGAGCATGGCAAAGAGCGGGATGATCAACAGAACGCCCGGGAAGAGATAGATCAACAGGATGCCGTTGACCATCAGGTTCTTGCCGCGAAAGTTCAGGCGGGCGACGGCGTACGCGCCGAGCGTGGAAAGGAAGACTGTCAACAGTGCAGCCGGGATGGAAACCATGGCGCTGTTCAGGACGTTGCGCCCGAAATTCTGGAAGCTCTTGTGAGCCGGATCGAACAGTTCGCGGTAGGCATCCGGGCGCAGGGCCGAGGGAGCATAGACCGGATGCCGTCCGCCGATCTCGGCATACGATTTGAACGACGAGCTGACCATCCAGTAGAAGGGGAAGAGGATGCCGGTCAGGAAGAATGTGAAGACCAGGGCAAAGATGATGCGACGGGGATTGAGCTGGTGCGCCAGATGATCGAAAATATTGTGGCGCTGCTCGGGTGAGTACTTGTATTTCGCGGGAAGATTTGTCGTTGTCACGCTGACCTCCACTCAATTCTCTTCGCCGCGCATGACGGTGAATGAATAGACGATGATAAAGACAACCAGGATGACCAGCAGGATCATGGCGCTGGCCGAGCCCCGCCCGAAGTCGTGCAGGCGGAAGCTGAACTCATAGGTCAGCACCGGCAGGACCTTCGTGCCAAAGCCGCCCCCAGTGAGAAGAAAAATGTCATCGAACTTATTGAAGGTCCACATCAGGCGCAGCAGGAACAAGGCACCGAGCACGTAGCGTAATTCAGGGATCGTGATGTAGAGAAACTTTTGCCAGGTGCTGGCGCCGTCCACGTCGGCGGCCTCGTACAGGGTGTTGTCGATGGCCTGCAGCCGGGCCAGGATCATCAGCATGGCAAAGGGGAAGTACCGCCAGCCCTGGAAGATGATCACCAGCAGGAGGGCCAAGCCGGGAGCGGCCAGATAGGCCTTGGGCAGGTCGATCAGGCCGAGGCGCATGAGCAGATCGTTCAGCACGCCGGAAGGGGTCGGGTCGAGGATCCAGCGCCAGACGAAGGCCACGCTGACGACCGGGGCAATGTACGGGAAGAGGAAGAGCGCCCGGGCCAGGCCGCGTCCGCGGAAGGGCTGATTCAACAGCAGGGCAGCCAGCAGCCCGACGATGATCGTCAGGATCGTGGCCACGAAGGAGTAAACGACGCTCGTGATTGCCGCCCCCCAGTTGCGCCAGGTCTGCGGCTGGAAGGCAAAATCATTGAAGACCTTGACGTAGTTATCCAGGCCGGTAAAGGGCGCCTGAAAGACGTTGTTCAGGTCCGTCAGACCCACGTCCCGAAAGCTGATCCAGATGCTAAAGAGGGCCGGGAAGAGCACCAGCCCAAAGACGATGATCGCGGTCGGCAGGATCAGAAGCCATGCCAGGCGGGCTTCCTGGGAAGCCAGCGAACGCCATCTGCCTCGCAGCGTGCCGGTTAGGTTGCTCATACGTTCTCCGTTGGGATGAAAAGAAGGATCCTGGGCCGGAGGTTCCCGGCCCAGGATCGAACACCATGAAGTGTTATTGTCGTTCGGCGAGCAGGGCTTCGACCTGTTCCTGCAGCCACTCGGCCGCGGTCTCAGGCGTCATGCTGCCCTCGAGGGCGATGTTGCTGATCGCAGTGGGGATCAATAGACGGCCTTCGATATCGCCCACGACCGCGCGTTCGGTCGCATCATAGTCCGGGCGGAACAGCCAGCGCTGCATCACATCGTAGCCGTTGGCGATCTGCTCGAGCGTCTCGGGCGGATACTTTTCGAAATACGGGCTGAGGGTCTTCCAGTCCTCGACGGCGCTCTTCAGCACGGGGATCTTGCCCCACGGCGACAGCGCCAGGATATCCTGATAGCCCTCTTTCATGAAGAACTCGGCCACCAGCTGTGCTTCGGGGTCGGCATCCTTCATGATGCCCAACACGGCCAGTTGACCGAAGGAGGCGGAGCCTTCCGGGCCCTGCATGTTGGGAGCAAAGCCGGTGTTCTTGGCCAGGTCCGCAACAGCCAGTTCGGTGAACGTGCCATCTTCATTATCCGAGCCATCCACAAGGTCATCCATGACGTAGGTGCTGTAGATGAGCATGCCGGCCTGGTCGAGCTCGTAGGCCTGGCGGGCGCCCAGCCAGTGCTGCGGGCCGGGGATCGCACAGCGCTGAAGGTCGGTGTAGAACTTCAGGGCCGCGATCATCTCGGGGGTATTCATGGTCACGTTGCCGTTCTCGTCGAGCGGCCAGGCATTGTTGGAGATGGCGACCTGCTCGAAGAGCTGGTGACCGTAATTCTCGCCGGGGTTGGTGCCGAGGCCGATGGCATAGAGCATATTGCCGGTGCCGGGCAGTTTGTCGCAGGCGGCGTTGATCGCATCCCAGGAAACGGGAGCTTCCAAACCGGCCTCGCTAAAGACATCCGTGCGGTACCAGATGGCCTGCAGCCAGCCATCGTACGGCACCGAGTTGTACTTGCCGGTCTCGGGGTCGGTGACCATGGTCAGCGGGCCAGTGCGGAAATCGTCCTTGCCGACACTTTCGATCACGGCTGTGGCCGCTTCGAAATCCAGCAGGCCATCGGCTGCGAATGTCGCGGCATCCTGCACGCCCATGCGGACGATGTCTGGCAGGCGGTTGGCGGCCAGAGCGGTGGCGAGGCGCTGGGCCTGACCGGCCTCTTCGATCGGCACGATCCGCAGGTCAACCTCCGGATGCTCGGCCATGAAGCGGGCGGCCAGTTCCTCGTAGACTTTCACACGGGGTTCTTCGGGTTCGTCCATCCAAAACTCAACGACTACCTTGTCTCCCACCTCGGCAGGGACCTCGACCTCGACGACCTGGGTCACAACGACTTCTTTCGTAACAATGATCTGTTCCGGAGTGGCAGCCGGACCGCAGGCGGTCAGGACCAGAGCCAGGATCATCAGGATTACAAAAGACAGGTAACTATGTTTCATCTTATCCTCATTTAGTATGGAAATTTGCGATAGAGACCGATTTCGAACAATGGATTGAATGGCTAACTACGGGATGGACGCTCACCTCCTTCCGGCGCGCGGGGCGGGATTGGGTGCCGTTCGGGCCTCTGCACGGGTTGCTGTGGCGCGGGGCCACAGGACTGACGTACGATCAGAGACGGAGTTAACAAGACCTGCTCCGGCTCCTGCATCTCACCGCGGATGCGCTTGATGAGCATCTGGCAGACCATGCTGCCGATCTGGTAAATGGGCTGGTTGACGGTGGTCAGGGGAGGGTGGGAATAGTCGGACATGGGGATGTTGTCGAACCCCGTTATGGAAATGTCGCGCCCGACCACGAGCCCGCGTTCCTGGGCCGCGCTCAGCGCGCCGAAGGCCATCAGGTCGTTGCAGGCGACAATCGCAGTGGGCGGGTAGGGGAGCGCGAGCAATTCAGCGGCCCGGTCGTAGCCGCTGCCCTGGGTCAGGTTGCCTTCGACAATCGTGAGATCGTCCAGCGACAGTCCCAGTTCCTGCACCTGCGAGCGGATGCCGTTCAGGCGATAGCACGAGAATTCGAGGTGGCCCGGAGGCGCGATCACGCCCAGGCGTTTGTGCCCGAGCTTGGCCAGGTATTCAACGACCAGCTTCATTCCATATTCGCTGTCTTCATCTACATAGGGGAAATCCAGTTCGCCATCGGTCCGCCCAAAGGAGGCAAACGGGAAGCCGGTCTTGCGCAGGTAGTTGATGCGCGGGTCGTCGCAGCGCGTCCGCACGATGATGAAACCGTCGACGCGGTGGCTGCGGATGTTGTGCCGGTAGGACTCGAGCTCCAGCTCGCCCGGCTCGCGCGTCGAGACGAACAGGTCGTAGCCCAGCCGTCCGGCGGTATTGCCGATGCCGGCGATAAATTCACTAAAAAATGGATCGGAGAAGCGCGGGCCCGAGGTGGGGATGATCAGGCCGATCGTGTCGGTCTGCTGCTTTTGCAGTCGCTGGGCCATGGTGTTGGGG
>JBAVVF010000775.1:0-3248 GCA_049697155.1 Anaerolineales bacterium | reverse complement strand
ATATCGAAGCGCCCTGTCAGGAGGTCTTCAATGCGTTGATGGACGTCGAGCGGCGCATGCAATTGAGTCCCATCTGGGGGTTGAGCCAGCTGCTTGATGTGTCGGCGAACTTCCCAAAGCCGGGGAGTAGTTACCGGGTGCGGGTCCTGACTGATGCCCCGTTCGGGATCGCGGGGCCGGCCCGGCAGTCCGTCCATGGCGCGTTCGAAGGACTGGCCCACATCCTGTCCCTGAAGATGGGACACGACGCGCTGGCAGCCGACCCTCCATCCGGCACGGTGACCGATCCGGAACCGCCTGCCGGGGAAGCGGTCGAGCGGAAAAACGTGGTGGCGACGGAGCAGGAATATCTTGTTTCTGAGTGTGAGGCTCCCCACAAGTTTAGCTACTATCTGAATGCCGATTGCAGAACCATCGTCACCTGGAAGCTGCAAAGCATCCCGCGCGGCACGCGCTTAAGTTATGAGGAAGTTTTCTGCGATGAAAACACGGGCGAGGAGGAGTTTCTCCCCACGGTGCGTCACGTGGTCCATGAATGGCTGGCCAACATCAAGCGTTACATGGAATTACGAGGCAGCCGCGGACGTTTGTTCGTGAAGAGGTTGCTCGACCGCTTCTATCTGAAACTGCGTCCCGACCAGCGCCGCACGGTACTCTTGATCCTGTTCATGCAGGGACTGGCCATGGTGACCTTTGTCATTGCCGCGATCGGACTGGGGATCGCCGGGGCGCTGTTCTAGCCTGATCCTTTCGGCTCGTAGCAGCAGCGGAAACCGGTGTCGTCGCTGCGATGCATTGGGGCCGCCCAGCTGCGATAGGAGCAGCGCGCCTGAAAGCGCGACTCGCGCCACGAGCCGCCCCGGATGACGGTCTTGCCGACCGAGGCTTCATCCGATTCAGGCATGGACGTGCAGCCCGTCTCCAGCAGCTTGGGCAGCAATTCCTGATTATGCAAATCGTAAACGTGAGCCTCGCGCCCATCTGTCGGGTCGTAGGGATAGGCTCCAAACAGCGAAGAACACCACTCCTGTACGTTCCCGCCCATATCGGCAATTCCATAGGGACTGTCACCCTGAGGTGAATAACATTCCACGGGGGAGGTTCCGTTCAGCTTTTCCTCGCTGAGATTGCACAAACCTTTCTTCCATTCATTCCCCCAGGTATATAAGCGGGCTTCCGCCCCGCGGGCTGCCTTTTCCCATTCGGGTTCGGTGGGGAGGCGCACCGGCAGCCCGGTCGTTTCGGCGGCCCAGGCGCAGAAGGCGATCGCGTCGTAGTAGGAAACGCCCACCACCGGATGATCCGCTTTCCCGTCCGGGAAGGAGCCGTTCGACCAGAAGAGCGGCGCGCGGTGTCCCGTCTCCTTCACGAACCGGGCGTACTGTTCGTTCGTTACGGGATAGCGCATCATATAGTAATCGCTGACCAGTAACTTCTGCGGCGGCATTTCGTCGTCATGGGACTCGCGATCGAGGGCGCGGCTGGTGCCCATCGTAAATTCAGAAGCGGGGATAAGCACAAAGTTCAGTTCGAGGCTGGACACAATGATTCTCCTTGGAATGTTTACTCAGATAGCGATGAGCCGGACAGAGGATTGCTGGCAACAAAACGGACCAGCTCGACGGTCGTCTGCACGTCGAGCTTGGCCATGCCGTTGGTGCGGTGCACGGAAACGGTCTTGGGGCTGATCCCAAGCTCGCTGGCGATCTCCTTGTTGCTCTTTCCATCGACCACCAGCTGCAGGACCTGGCGCTCGCGTTCCGTCAAATGAGTTTCTTCGTTCCTGTGGTTGTTCCCCTCGTGAGAGTAATCCTGCAATAGTTCCTTGGTGATCCGGCCGGTCAGAAATGCACCGTGCGCGTAGATCTCCCGGATGGCGTTGAGCAACTCACGTCTGCCGGAGCGCTTTAGAACGTATCCCGCCGCGCCGGCCTGGAGCACCGGGACGATATATTCACGGTTGTCATGCTGGGTCAGGATCAGGACTTTGACTTGCGGGAACTTTTGTCCGATCACACGCGTGGCTTCCAGTCCATTCATGTGGGGCATGGAAATGTCCATCAGGACGATCTCAGGCGAGGTCTTCTCGACCAGTTCGATCGCCTCGGCGCCGTTCTCGGCTTCGCCCACGACGACAATGTCCTCCTGGCTCTCGAGCAGGGAGCGAATCCCATCGCGCAGAATGGCGTGGTCATCGACCACCAGAACTCTAATCATTCGCAGGTTTCCTTTCCAGAAGCGGCACACGGATGTAAATCTGCATCCCGCTTCCCGGGGCAGTATTGATATCGAGGTCTCCGCCCAGCAGCTCGATCCTCTCCTTCATGCCAATGATCCCCAGTCCGCGCGGGTTGTTGGAAATAGATACTGTTTCGCTTTCGATATCCTTCATGGCATTGATGTTCAGCTCGGCCAGGTCGAAGCCGATGCCATCGTCCTTGATGCTCACCAGGGCTGTGTAGCCCGAGAGTTCCAGCTTGATCTCCACGTTGCGGGCCGCGGCGTGCCGGGCAATGTTATTGATGGCCTCCTGCATGACCCGGAAGAGCGCGGTCTCAATCTCAGGCGACAGGCGCTGCAGGTCGGTCTTGCCGTTGAGCGGACCGGCATCCGAGCTGGCCTCGACCGTCACGCGGACGCCTTTCGGCTTGAGACGGGTTTCCGCCAGCGAGCGCAGGGCCGGGATCAGGCCGAGCTGATCGAGCATCGAGGGGCGCAGGTCGAACATCAGGTTGTGGACGTTGTCGAGGGTGTGCTGGGTCAGGTCGCAGATGCTTTGCAGGCGTTCCCGGACGCCGGAACCGTTCTTCAATTCCAGTCCGGCTTCGGCTTGGTAGAGCAGGGCCGTCAGTGACTGGCTGACCTCATCGTGCAGTTCGCGCGCAATGCGTTTGCGCTCGTCTTCCTGGGCGGCCAATGCCTTCTGAAATAACTCGCCGCGCACGCGCTCCTTGTGCTGCACTTCGGCATACAGGCGGGCGTTTTCCACGGCAATCGCGATCTGGTTGCCGATCGCCGTAAACGACTTTTGTTCCTCTTCATCGAATTTTGTATTGTCGTGAGTGCCCAGACACATGCTGCCGAGAGCCTGGCCCTTGTTCAGCAGCGGGACGTGCATCATGGCGGTAATGTGTTCCCGCTTCAGCGATTCGGCGCCGCGCCCCCGATACTGGGAAATATCCGGCACGACGATCGGCTCCCCGAGCTCCATCACGCCGCCGCACGAGCCGTCCAGTAAACCGACCTGG
>JBAVVF010000774.1:0-10556 GCA_049697155.1 Anaerolineales bacterium | reverse complement strand
CTTCCGGTATATGCCGCGGCTGATCGAAGATGGGCATCTGTACATTGCCCAGCCGCCGCTGTACCGGATCGCGTACAAGAATCAGGTCAGGTATGCCTATAGCGACAAGGAGAAGGACAAGATTGTCAAAGAGGTTGGGGAGAAGGCCGGCCTGCAGCGTTACAAGGGTCTGGGCGAAATGAACCCGGCCCAGCTGTGGGAGACGACCATGAACCCCGAGAACCGGACCCTGCTCCTGGTCACGGTGGAGGACGCGGCCGAGTCCGACCGCACCTTCGACATGCTGATGGGGGATGCGGTGGACCCCCGCCGCAAATTCATCCAGACCCACGCCAAAGCCGTCAGAAATCTGGACATTTAGCCCGATCCATAAGACTTCCCGCAGGCTTGATTCGCTCGATCACCTGCGGGAAGTTTGGTCATGAGGTTTGACCTTACTTCTTTGTTATGAAAGTACCATAGTTAGGCTGGGGGGTGTAGAGTAAAATTCTGTCAAATTCCGGCCAGCCCGGTGCGTTATGAACGACTCTTATCGTTTTAATACGATTTTTGGCAAAGTCACGCAGAACGTTGTCTTGGTTTACCAGGGTATTGCTGTCGTGGTCTTTGTCGCGTCCCTGTTCCTTGGCACCAGCTGGATCAGAAGACCTTTCCTTGGAGGGTTCCTTGAGCAGACCATGGCGTTGAATGGTTCCGGCCAGGATCGCCAGGATTGGGCTTTGTATGCGCAGGGATTTAAGATCGGCGATCAGCTGATTTCGGTAAATGGACAGGTGGTTTCCAATGCCAGGGACCTGGAACTGGCCCTTGGTTCTTCGGCAGTTGGTGAAACTGTTTCGGTGGTCATGCGCACTGCGGAGGGGGAAGTCCGCACGGCAGACATCGTATTACAGTCTTTCCCGCTTGCCGATCGAATTGCATACTTTGCATTACCGGTATTCCTGTGCCTGGTATTTCTGGTGATCAGTCTGTGGATTTTTGGCTTACGCCGGACGGAATCGGCCGGGCGCGCGTTTTCCATGATGACCACCTCCGTGGCGCTCGTGACCGGCACCCTTTTCGACCTGTATACCACTCACTATTTTACCTATCTATGGACGATGGCCGCTGCGCTCTCCGTCGGTGCTTTGATCGATCTGGGATTGTGTTTTCCGCAGGAAGCACGTTTTTTGTTTCGCCGTCCGTACCTGCGCTGGCTGGGGTATATAGCCGCGTTTGGCCTGGCGATCAATGCCTACCTGGTTCTATATGATTTTGAGCATCCCATCGCATACTTCGACGCCTGGCGGCTCATTTATCTTTTCGTAGGGCTTTCGGCGCTGTTTTATTTCGGTGCGCTGGGATATCGTTCCTTCTTCTCGTATTCCCCGATTGTCAAGAGCCAGGCCAGGACCATACTGGCTGGAGCCGTGATTGCATTCGGCCCTACTGCCGGCTGGCTGCTCTACTCTTCGATCCAGAAGTTTGCCGGTGTTGAGCCAACTCCGTTCAGCCCTTATCTCTTTGTTTGGTTCATTTTCTTCCCGCTGGTCAATGGATATGTGATCCTGCGCTTCCGCCTCCTGCGCACCGACTATTGGGTGCGCCAGGGAATCATTTATTCCCTGCTGACGATTTGTGTTGTCGCGGCCTATGGGCTCCTGGTCACGGGTATTGCTGTGCTTCTCTCGGCCATCTTGTCTATTGATCTGGCGCGTGACAATCCTTTCCTGATCGGCGGGCTGGTTTTTGTCATTGCGGTGTTTTTTCTGGACCCCTTGCGGACGCGCCTGCAGGTCCTGGTGGACAGCACCTTCTTCAGAGGTCAGCGGGCCTACGAGGAGCGGATTCGCACCTTCAGCCATGAACTGACCAACGCGCTTGATCTGAATACAATCGGGCGCGTCCTGCGCGAGCAGATTGCCAGCAGCCTGATGCCTGACCGCCTGCATATTTATACGTATGATACGCTGAACGATCAGTATGCCGCGCTGGCAAACGGTGAGGGACGACCAACCAGTGACATTCGGTTTTCGTCCAACAGTCCGCTGGTCCAATATTTCCAAAAGGAAAAACTTCCCCTTTATCTGGATACGATCAATCCGCCTCCCGCCATGCGCAGCGACGAGTCCCGTCTGTCCCTGCTGGGCGCACGTCTCTTTGTGGCCCTGCCGGGAGAGGAACGACCTGTTGGCTGGCTGGCCCTGGGAACCTCCCTTTCCGGCAGCGCTTACACGCCGAAGGATCTGGATTTCCTCGATAGTCTCTCCGATCAGTCCTCCGTCGCGATTGCGCGCGTGCAAACCGTTGTGAATCTCGAACGGCGAGTGCAGGAAATGAATGCCCTGACGCGCGTCTCGCAGGGTGTCAACGTCACCCTGACATTCGATGACGTTCTGGAACTGATCTTTGCGCAGACTGCCCAGATCATCCCTTCGTCCCTTTTCCACATCACGCTTTACAGCAAGGCTGCCGATTATTTTTATTACGGCTTCCGCGTCGACGGGAATGAACGCGTCACGAGCCTCGAAAGTCACCCGCTGCCTGCCAGCCTGGGTCTTGGGCAGGAGATCATCCGCAAGGGACGGCCCATCCTGACCCAGGATTATGCGCGTGAGTGCCAGACGAGGAATATCACTCCTTCGACCCAGGGCATCTATGCCTGGATGGGGGTCCCGCTGAATTCCGGCGCCGAGACCATGGGCGCGTTGAGCGTCGGCAGCAGCGACGCGACCGTGACCTATACGCGGGCCCAGCTGGGACTGCTGCAGGCCATCGCGGACCAGACCGTCGGCGCGATCGTGAAGGCCCGCCTCCTGCAGGAGACTCAGCAGCGCGCCCACCAGCTTTCGACGCTCAATGAAATCACGCGCCAACTGACCTCCACCCTGGAGCAGGAACCCCTCCTTCGCAATATTCTGGAGAACGCCGTCAACATTTTGAACTGCGAGGCGGGTACGTTGTTCATGATGGATGATCAGACCGGCGACCTCATCTTCCGCGTGACGGTTGGGCCGGTCGCGACCAATCTGCTGGGTCAGCGCCTTCCGGCCGGGGTGGGGATTGTCGGCCGGGCCGTCCAATCCCGCTCGCCCATCATCGAGAACGACGGCCAGCGCTCGGCCGCCCGCCACGATACCGACAAGCAGACGGGTTTCACCTCCCGCTCATTGCTGGCCGTCCCGATGCAGATCAAGGACCGCGTGCTGGGTGTTATTGAGGTCGTCAACCGCCGCGACGGCCTGCCCTTCGTCGAGGACGATCAAAACCTGCTGACCGCGTTTGCCGGCCAGGCAGCAGTTGCCGTCGAAAACGCCCGCCTACTGGCCCTCACCGATCAGGAGCTGGCCGCCCGCGTGGAAGAGCTTTCGATAATGGGCCGCATTGTCCGTGAGCTCAACGCCAGCCTGGAAGTGGATCGTGCCATGCGCATCACGCTGGAATGGGCCATGCGCCAGTCCAATGCCGAGGCTGGCCTGATCGGCATGCTGGAGGGGGACGATCTGCGCATCATGGCCCAGCAGGGCTATGAAGAGATATTGCCCGAGGACTCGACTTCCCATATGCCCATGGAACTGCCCGCAGTCCGCACGGTAATCGAAAGCGGACAGGCCAGCCAGGTTTCTCTCCTGAACGATGGCGCAAAACCGATCCTGCCGGCCGCTCACACGCAGATCATTATTCCCATCCGTCGTGAAGCCCAGGTCATCGGCTTGATCATCCTGGAGAGCACGAGCGACTCGCAGGGCAATCTGGCCTTCCTCAATCGTCTCAGTGACAATGCCGCCATCGCCATCTCAAATGCCCAGCTGTACGATGCGGTCCAGCGGGCCAACGTGGCCAAGAGCGATTTCGTGTCCTTCGTGGCGCATGAGCTGAAGAATCCAATGACCTCCATCAAGGGCTATACGGAACTGCTTGCGGCCGGGTCCGTGGGTCAGATCACCGAGATGCAAGCCAATTTCCTGAGCACGATCCGTTCCAATGTCGAGCGCATGTCTGCGCTGGTCTCAGACCTCAATGACAATGCGAAGATCGAAGCGAATCGCCTGCGCCTCGATTACAAACCTGTGAACGTTGCCGAGGTGGTGGATGAGGTGGTCCGGTCCACGAAGCGCCAGATCGATGACCGGCGCCAGACCATCGAGTTTCAGCTTTCGTCGGATCTGCCGCAGGTCTGGGCAGATCGCATCCGGGTGGGGCAGGTGCTGACGAACCTCGTCAGCAACGCACACAAATACACACCGGAGGGCGGGAATGTCATCGTCGGCGCGGAGGCGGCCAACAACCAGTGGGATCCGGAGGGCGCCAAGCGGGTCGTGCATCTGTGGGTGAAGGATAACGGCATCGGCATCGGCATCGAAGATCAGGCCAAGATCTTCCAGAAGTTCTTCCGTTCCGATGATTCAAAAGCACGCGAAGCGCCTGGCACAGGCCTGGGTTTGAACATTACCAAGAGCCTGGTTGAAATGCAGGGCGGCCGCATCTGGTTCGACAGTGAATTCAGGAAAGGCACCACCTTCCACTTCACCATTCCGGTCGCGGAAGGCTGATCAACATGACCATCCTCACTTCCATCGGTCAGGCACAGGCATTGAGCGGCCGCGAAGCAGGTTTGCAGGCTACGCATCAGGCGTTGAACAAGCTCGGTTCCGGGGCGCCCGCTTTCGGCTTCGTCATTGCTTCGCACCAATATCAGGCCCGCGAAGTTGTCAGCGGTGTATCCAGCCTGCTTGGCGATACCCCGATGATCGGCTTCAGCAGTCCGATCTGTCTGGCAGGGGATGGGCTCCATCCAAATTCGGTGCTGGTCGCGCTGCTGGGCGGGGATCTGCAGGCCGAGACGCGCTGGATGCCCGGATACGCTCAAAGCGGCCGGGAGACCGGCGCCCAGCTTTCGAAACAGCTCGCTGAACAGACGGATACCCGCGGCCTCTTTTTCTTCGCAGATGGCTTCAATGGGGATGCCGATCAGCTTTGCAATGCTCTTTCGACCGGCTCCGTTCCGGTTGTAGGCGGGCTCTCCTCCGGCGACCTGCACACCGGTCACTCCTACCAGGTGGCGGGTCCGCAGACCGGGACCGGCGCGCTGACGGCCGCGTTCCTGCGCGGCGGCCTGCGGGTGGGGATCGGCAGTGCGCATGGCTGGAATCCGGTCGGCAGTCAGTTTCGGGTGACGCGCTCGCGCGGCTTCTGGCTGCGCACGCTTGACGGTCGCCCTGCCTCCGAAACCTATGCCCAGCTCTTCGGGTATCCTGCCCGGGAATGGGCCTTTCCGCCGCTGAGTCACCTGGCGCGGCTATATCCGCTCGGTATCGAGCAGGGCGATCAGCTGATCATCCGGGCCCCGATCCGCGTCGAAGCCGATGGCAGCTTCCGCATGAACGCACCCGTACGCGATGGCGTGGATGCCTATCTTCTGGTCGGCAGCCGCGTCTCGTGTGAGAATGCCGCCCAGCAGGCCGCGCAGAAGGCGCTGCAGCAGCTCGAAGGGGCCAAGCCCGTCTTTGCGCTCATCCTGGTGGATATTGCCTGGGAGATGCTGCTCAAATCCCATCCGGGCACGGAGATCTCCGCCGTCCAGGATATCTTTGGCAAGGATCTCGCGCTGGCGGGAGGCTACACCCTGGGACAGATCGTTCCCGGAAAAGATTCGCAGACTCCGCAGCTGCTCAACCAGCATATTGTCGTGGTTGCCTTTGGGGAAGTCTAGAACGAATTAGATTCACGGAAACCTGGAATGCCGGTGTGCTGAAGTCCACTGGCATTTTTCTTTTTCCAGGGCGATATAATAACGAAAGAGGAGACGATGATGAACACTAAAATACTTTTCCTTCTGTTGATTGGGCCGGTTCTGCTGATGAGCTGCGCCTCGCCTACCCCTCCGCCGACGCCGACTCAGCCTCCGACCATCCCTGCCACCCCGACTCCCGCCGTCACCCAGACTCCTTTCGCCCTGACGGTGACGCCCGAGGCAGTGACCCCGCTTCCCGGCGTAACGATGACGGTGACACTGCCGGCGGGCACATCTACATCCAGTATTTGTAACGACCCGCAGGTGACGGCCCTGATCGACTCATTCAAGTCGGCCATCCTCACGTCAGACGGGTTGAAGCTCAGTTCGCTGGTCAGCCCGACGCGCGCCATGGATGTGGCTGTCCTGCGTGACGATACAGTCATGACGTACGACCAGGAACATGCCAAGTTCGTCTTCGAGACCACCTTCGAAGTGGATTGGGGAATCGAACCGGGAAGCGGTGCCCCGTTGAAAGGTCCTTTCCACGAAGTGGTCCTGCCGAAACTGGTGCAGGCGTTCAACCAGCCCTATACCCTGCACTGCAATGAGCTCAAACATGGCGGCGCGACCTATGAGCTTGAGTGGCCGTATCAGGGAGAGTTCTATGCACTCCATTTCGCAGGTACAGAAGTCAACGGCAACCTGGACTGGCACACCCTTGTGCTGGGGATCGAATATGTGAACGGCAAGCCCTACGTTTACGCCCTGACTCGCTTCTTCTGGGAGCCTTAACCTTCCCACACGCCCTGCGAAGGTTGTTTGAAGGGGCAGTCATTTACAGCAACCTTCGCAGGCTTTTGAGTTCCCCGCCAGCCCTTAGCCTTTTCTCAGGTAAGAATCCGCCCTCTCCGGCGTACTATATCTATGGTTATTGCAAGAAGTTGCAATAATATCTCCTATGTCCTGTGCCTCCGAATATACCCCCGAACTCCGCGCCCGCGGCTACCGGATGACGTCCCAGCGCCTGGCGATTTTGCACGTTCTGCGCCATGCTGGGACGCATCTTTCCCCGAGTGAAGTTTACAGGCAGGCCAAGCGGAATCTGCCCGGCCTGACCGAACCGACGGTCTATCGCACGCTCGAGTTCCTTTCCGATATTGCCCTGGTGCGTCCATCCTACAATTCCGGTGGACACCTGACGTACGAGATTGCCGGGAACGAGCATCATCACCTCGTCTGCAAACAATGCGGCAGCGAGATGGAAGTGGAACATACGCTGGTCGAGAGCCTTTACCGGCTGCTGGAAACAACCAGCGGTTACAAAAGCATTGGCAGTCACGTGACCTTCTTTGGTCTCTGCCCCGGTTGTCAATAATTCAGAGAAGGAGATTTATATGTACTATTCCCCCGCGCCGCTCCACATTCCCGACGGATTTCTGACTTTGACTGTTTCGATGATCTGTTGGGTCATTACTGCCCTCACTCTCAGTGCTGCAATCTCACGCTCGAACCGGTCACTGGGCGAGAGACAGATCCCGCTGATGGGGATCATGGCCGCCTTTATCTTTGCCGCGCAGATGATCAACTTCCCCGTGCCCGGCGGGACCTCCGGTCACCTGCTGGGCGGGGTGCTGGCCGCAATCGCTCTGGGTCCGTGGACGGGGATGCTGGTGATGACCGCGGTGATCGCAGTGCAGGCCCTGCTTTTTCAGGATGGCGGGCTGCTGGTCATGGGCGCGAATATCCTCAATATGGGACTCGTCACCGCGGCGATCGGGTATGGCCTTTATCGCGCCAGCGCGGGCTGGAATCGCACGCTGAAGTTAACGGTTGTGGGCATCGCGGCCTGGCTCTCCGTCATGGCGGGGGCTCTTCTGACCGCCTTGCAGCTGTGGCTGAGTGGAACTTCACAACTCCAGATCGTCATTCCCGCCATGCTTGGCGTGCATGCGTTGATCGGGATCGGGGAGGCGCTCATCACCGTCGCGGCGCTGACCTTCATCCTGCAGACCCGCCCGGATCTGCTCGGCGAAGACTCGGCTTCCGCGCAGGGGAGCCGCGGCTGGGTGGTGGCCGGCACGCTCGTCTCGCTGGCAGTTGTCCTGCTTTCACCGCTCGCTTCAGCAGATCCCGATGGATTGGAGCGCGTCGCGGGTGATCTGGGATTCATAGGAAAGGGTTCCTCTGCACCGTACCAGCTGATTCCCGATTACACGCTGCCCATCCTGGGACAAACCCATCTCTCCACCATCCTGGCCGGGATCATCGGGCTGGCCGTCGTTGGAGCTATCATCATCCTGCTTGGGCAAGGCCTGAAAGCAAAATCGTAATTCCCTCATAGCTAATCGCTGACAGCTAAGGGCTAATTGAAACATGCATTCCGACGCCTTCGACCGTTATCACGAAAAGGATAGTTTCATTCACCGGCTGGACCCGCGTGTGAAGGTTGTCGTCGCGGTTGCTTTTATTCTTTCCAATGCTCTCCTGCCGGATGGCGCCTGGGTTGCCTTTGGCCTTGCGTGGCTGATCCTTTTGTTCCTGAATACGATTTCGAATCTGGGAATCGGATTCACACTCCGGCGGTCGTTCGTGGCGCTGCCGTTTGCGCTGGTGGCGGTCACCGTTCTTTTCTCCATCCCTGGCCGGCCTCTTGCCTCTTTCCACCTTCTGGGCTGGGACTTCACCATCAGCGATGCAGGCCTGCTGCGCTTCCTGAGCATCCTGATTCGCTCGTGGCTTTCGGTGCAGATGGCGATCCTGCTGGTGGCGGTGGCGCGCTTCCCGGATATCATCCACGCCCTGGAACACCTGCGGGTGCCGTCCGTGCTGACGACGATTATTGCGTTCCTTTACCGCTACCTCTTCGTGCTGGTGGATGAGGTCTTCCGTTTGATGCGGGCCAGGGAATCCCGTTCGGCGGCTGCGCCCGGCCAAAGGTCCGGCAGGAGCGCGGCCTGGCGGGCAAGTGTCGCGGGACATATGGCCGGCCAGCTTTTCCTGCGGAGCTATGAGCGCAGCGAGCGCGTCTACAATGCGATGCTGGCGCGCGGCTATACGGGTCATCTCCAGACGATCAACCCGCATGAGCTTCGGCGCCGCGACTATCTCACGGCCGCGCTGGCGCTGGTCTTCATTCTCATCCTTCAAATGATCGGACGCCTATGACAAACGTTTTACAGGTTCTAGACCTGCATTTTTCCTATCACGACGGACTGGCGGCCCTGCGCGGCGTCTCTTTCACCATGTGCGAGGGAGATAAGGTTGCACTGGTGGGACCAAACGGCGCGGGAAAGTCCACTCTGATGCTGCACCTGAATGGGATTCTGAATGGGCGCGGCGAGGTCACGGTGGGCGGCAGCCGCCTGACGCGTGACAATCTGCCGGCCATCCGCGCCATGGTGGGACTCGTGTTCCAAAACCCGGACGACCAGCTCTTCTCTCCGACCGTGTTCGAGGACGTGGCGTTCGGCCCGCTCCACATGGGCCTGCCGAGGCATGAAGTAGAGTCTCGCGTACAGTCCGCGCTGGAGGCGGTGCGGATGTCCGGATTTCGCGACCGGTTGTCGCATCACCTGAGCGTGGGCGAGAAGAAACGGATCGCGATCGCGACCGTGCTGTCGATGGAGCCGCAGATCCTCGTCCTCGACGAGCCCTCCGCCGGACTTGACCCGCGCGGGCGCCGGACCCTGATCAATTTGCTGCGCGAACTGCCGATCACCATGCTCGTTTCCACGCACGACATGAAGCTGGTGCAGGAACTCTTCGCCCGGACGATCGTGATGGACGAGGGCCGGATCGTGGCGGACGGCAGGACAAAAGATATTTTGGAAGATGAGAAATTCCTGACCGCCCACGGGCTGGAGAAGCCGTAGAGGTAAAGTCCGTCTCGAAAGAGACGGACGTTTGATTTAATCTGCTCCAATCTCTTTTCCTAATCCATTGCCATATTACAATACGGCCATTCAATTGCTCAGGAGCCGTCATGAAAAAGAGATATTTGTATGCATTGCTGTTTGGAATCCCCGGTTTTTTCGTGGCCGGGATCATTTCCCTCCTTGCTTTTGGCGCCCTCATCGGCATTCTTTGGCTCTTTGTTTTCGGTGACAATCCCTGGCCGGACTTCCCTGATGCGGTGCTGTCCATCGTGCTGGTCCTGACCTTTTTGTCATTGTGGACTGGCTCGATCATCACCGGTTACGCGATGGGAAAGAGGCTCGAGAGCGACCCGGCATTGAACCGGATCCATGTTTTGATATCAGCAGGTCTCACACTCCTGTTCATCCTTTTCATCCTCCTCCAGCAGTTGAGTGTGGGAAACCTGGGGCCCAAATCAGAGGGCACACTCTGTCAGGAGTTCTGTACTCAAAAGGGATATTCCGCCAGCGGAACGCTCCCGCGGGATTCGGGCGATCGCAGCTGCATCTGTCTCGATGACTTTGGGAATGAAGCTTTGAAAGTCCCACTGGATGGCATCGACCCGGAGACCAACAAGTGAGGATTTATCCGGCCACAACCGTTTTGTTTTTTCCTGCCGTTTTTGCGTTCTTCAATGCCTGTTCGGCATTGCCTACCAGCTCATCGACTGTATGTCCATGGACGGGATATTCCACGACGCCGACCGAGACCGTCACCGGGAACGTCCAGCCCCGGGAGGTTTCCTCGATGGCCGTGCGGACCCGGTCCGCGATGCCGGCCGCCTCCAGGAGGGGGGTATGGGGCAGGATCACGACGAATTCATCACCGAATCGCCAGCGGCCCGCGAAGTCGTCGGGGCGGATGGACTCCATCAGGATTGCGGCCAGCTGGCTGATCAATTTGTCCCCGGCGGCATAACTGATTG
>JBAVVF010000773.1:0-20699 GCA_049697155.1 Anaerolineales bacterium | reverse complement strand
GACCTGCTCCGCGAAGGGGGCAGCTATGCTCTCTCCCTTATCGTAATCATACAGAGTGACGCCCTCTCCATCTGCTTCTGTGGCGGCTGTGGTCTCCGCAGGCGGAGTTGTGTGCATCCATTCCGGTTTCTGGCCGGCCGGCGTTTTCGTGAGGTTTACCTGCCGGGACTTCCGATAGACCAGACCCCAGGCTATCAGCATAACAATGATGACGATAACGACAATGAGAATGAGTCCCGAGGTTTGCATATTGTTCTCCTTGATGGCCTGGGTATCAGTGCCTTGATCTGTTTTGACAATCTATTTTAGGGCGCGGATTGCTCTAATCCAGGTAATAGGTCATGCGCTGCAGGTGGGTGGCCGGATCGATATATTGGACATGTACGTTGCTGGGTACATTCAGGCTGGTGGGCGCATAGTTCAGGATTGCCCGGATGCCGGCCTTGACAAGCTGATCGGCCACTTCCTGGGCTGTCGCGGCGGGCACAGTCAGCATGGCAACCTTGATCTTGTTCTGTTTGACTTTCTCGACCAGGGTGGCCGTATCCAGAATTTCGTAGTCGCCCGCTTTCTGTCCGACCTTGCCTGGATCATTGTCGAAAACCATGTTGATGTGGAAGCCGCGGTTGGTAAAGCCGTTATAGCGGGCCAGGGCGTGTCCCATGTCTCCCATGCCCACGATCACCACTTCCCAGACGCGATTTACCTTAAGGATGTCGCGCAGCCGTTCAATGAGAAACGGGATCGAATAACCTGTGCCTTGTTTTCCAAATTCACCGAATTGCGAGATATCCTTGCGGATCTGGGCGGCCGAAATCCCGATGATCTCACCCAACTCCTGCGAGGAAGTTGTGAGAATTCCCTTTTCCGCCAGCCGCTGCAGCGCGCGCAGATATATCGGCAGACGGCCAATGATAATGTCAGGAATCTTGTGAGAATTCATAGTCATTCGCCCTCGTTACCTGTGAAAATCTGTATTAACTTTACCATAAAAGGATTTTTTGCACAAACAGACACACCTAAGGGCGTCTAGCGGCTGTCGCCTACCTGTTCGCAGGAAATCAATTGACTGGTGATCAAGGTGCACTCCACCCAGCCTTTGTCAAAACGGGCCAAAACCTGTACTTCTTCGAGGAATTGATCGTACCCGCTCACAATGAACTTCCGGTCAGTCGATAGGAGATCCTGGACCGGACGAAAAGCGGCCAAGTGTAATCTGCGGGACTCTGCCGAGGAGATCTGCTGTCCCTCATGGTCAATTACATACTGGACCGCTGTGTTGAGGGTATCGATGGGGGAGCGCAGAAGCTCGTTGTTCAGGTTGTCGATAATGGTGCCGCAGATGGCCATGATGACCAGGGTGAAGAGCATTGGCGAGATCTTTCCGAAGAATGACGTGGCAAACACGCCCGAATCGCTCAACGGGATCTGCAGGAGCCCCGCCAGCGAAACGAAGATGGCGAGCCATGCGTAGGCGACGCCAAACCTCGCCGAGAAGGACTCATAGTACGTGTAATGCAGCAGGTCTCTGAGTCCCGGCTCGGCATAGCCCAGGACACGCGGCGTGATCTGCAGGGGCAGGCTGACGGTCAGCCAGGCAAAAAAGGATGCGGCGATCGCCCAGAAAAGCAGTGCAAGGAATGGCCGGTCAAATCTTGCAGAGAGCCAGCCGGTGAAACCGCCCACGAGCATACACGGGATGGCGCCCCCCAGGAATTTGAGCCAGGGGTAGAGGCCGTTGACCCAGTTGAGGATATACGCGTCAATGCCCCAGGCAAAGATGGAAAATGTCAGGCCAAGGGCGACGCCAAACCACATGCCGTACGTATGCTTGGCGTGCAAAACATCCGGACGGGCAGAAGTTTGATGAGGTGAAAAGAGTTTCATTTATGGTCTCGTCTTGATGGTGAGTATATAATTTGTATACGGAAAATCGTCCGCGAAGGTGGCGGCCTGAACGTGCACAAGGTAATTCGAGCCCGCTTTTACGGCCAGTTCCTTCATTTGATCCCCGCATGCGAGTTCCAGGTTTGCAGGCAGAGTGTTTTCCATGATTTCCACTTCGAGGGAATTGTTCCCTTTGCATTCGAGACTGGCAAAAACAAGCTGACCGTACGGTTTGAAAACAATCCAGTCCTGCGCGTCTCCCTGTGGGGAGGAGACATCTCCATTGTAGATAAGGGTCTGCGTGCCCAGGGGCGCAAAGACGACGCTTGCAATGGGACTGCCGGGTGAATCGTTATCTTCCCAGGCCGGCAGGACGGTGGCCGTCGGGGTGAACGGTACGGTTGTCGGCGTGCCCGTCCCAACGACCAGACCGGCCTCGGTGATGATCGGCAGGTTCTCCACTCCCTGGGCCTGGACAAACGCGGCGTTGACCCAGCCTTTGCCCTCCGGCCCGGAGGCAAAGTCGATCTGCAGCCAGGCCCCGTTCGCGTCCTTGCCGGTCAGGCTGACAACATCCTGCGCGTTGAGCGTACCGAGTGAATTGAAGCCCGTTCCCGGGCCGCTGCGGACATTCAACTGCTGTTTGACGACAGCAACATTCCCATTATTTGGCCCGGTCCCGCTGCCGCCGATTGTCGGAACCTCGGGCCGGGTCGCCGTGGTGACGTACTGGGCGGTCACCCATCCTTTTCCATCCGGGCTCTGACCCTGTGGATAATTGATCTGCCACCAGCTTCCGCCGGGGTCCGTGCCCGTGATCTCCACTTTTGTGCTGGCAGGGATGATTCCCAGGATGTTGCTGGCGGTGGAGGGTTCGGCGCGCACATTGAGCTGTGAGGAGGTGATCCCCTCCACGGGAATCGCTGTCGGCTGGCCGCGAGGCGGGAGCGGGGTTTCGGATGGGGTCGGAATCGGCGTGGACGGCAGCGTCGCGGTGATCAGACCTGTGATTTGCGTCGGCGCGGCCTCCTGGATGCTGAAATCGAACTCGCAGCCTGCGCTCAAAACCATGAAGATCGCGCAAACTACGCTTGACAATCGGACGGACACAGCAGGATTGTAACCGAAAACAGATACGGGTCTGCAGGATGGGTTTGCGCGCCTACTTCGCGGGGATGGCATAAATTTGAACGTTGGCATATTCAAAAACCAGCTCCGCCGCGTTCAGGTCCAAAGCCTGAGTCAGATTCAGGAAATCCAGCACGCTCTCGGGAGTCTTGAGGCTGGAATTCTTGCGCAGCAATACCAGCCCATTCTGAATCTCGACGGGATGATCCCTCTTGTAGAAACGGTCGAAAGGGATTCCTCGCAGGCTCAGGTAATAAGCCGTCTGGATGTCGACCGGTGCGGTCGCCACGATCGTGTCTTCCGGTTTGAGATGTTCGGCCAGGTAGTCGGCTGCATATTCCTCCGGCAGACGGTCACGATCGCTGTACGCCGGATTCTGCTGACGCTCGATCAGAATACCTGCGAAAGCACCGATGAAGACGAGCAGAATGGCAAACGCCAGAATCCTTTCGCCAAGCCTGGGCCCGGCCATTCTGCGAATCAATGGATCGGCCAGCCAGGTCAATCCGGCCGCCGCGAACATTAGATAGAACGCCTCCAGGTAAAGCCATATCCTGGGTGTAGGCGTGACCCGCTGCAAGACCAGCAGGATCGCAACTGCCAGGGCCAAAAACAACTGTAACGGCAGCTTCTGGTTCGAGACCTTCCGATAAAAGATCAGGGATAATAAAAATCCACCCAGAAAGAGATATTCGACGACTGGACCGATCCCGATCATCCATTTTGCCCAGGTGTTGGTCATGCGCGGGTCAAGATTTTCCAGAAATGCTGGCCAGCTCATCGGCTGGACGATCTCGTTCCCGATGATCGAAGCTAGGCCGCTGCCGAAAATGATCACGGGCAGATACAGGATCATGGTCAGGAGTCCGGCAAGCATGCATGTTCCCAGGAAGACCCCCAGCCGCCGAACCTTTTCGGAGCGGGCTTCCCTGGCGAAAAGGTACGTGACAAACACCCACAGCGAAATCCCGGCCCAGGGATAAAGAAAGATGGGGATGGTATAAAACCCCAGCGCCGAGGTGATCGTATAGGCAACCAGAGCAGGCCTGCTTGGCCGGGCTACCAGTATCCCCGCAAAATTGGCCAACAGTAATGCGAATAACATCAACATGGTATAGCCGCGCCCGTTGACCGAATAGTCGATGAAAACGGGGATGACTGCAACGAGCCCTGCTGCCGCCAATGCCTGCGCCGCGGAAAAGAACCGACGGGCAGTGAGATACATGGCGGGGATCATCAAAACCCCGGCCGTGAAAGCCGGCAGCCTCAACACCCAGGCCTGCCCACCCAATAACCGGTAAGCGATGCCGACCAGGATGGTATGAAAAATGTGGTTGTTTGGAGCGCTGTAATCCGCCAGAATATGCCGGAATGGACGGGAGGCAAAGTGGATGAAGGTATAGGCCTCATCATACGCAATCGATTTGTGGATGTCCAGCATTCGCAGGGCAAAGCCAATCAGTGTGATTGCCCCCAGAATCAGAAACAGATAAGGTGGATCCTTCTCGCGCAGGAAAAGGCGATAAAACACCCCGCGCAGTGAAAGGGACGGGTCTGCTTCGTTTGAATGAGCGTGATTCAATGCGGATTGCCTTTGATGCCTCGGACCCAATCTTGTGATTTCCCGGTCAGAAGACTTCTCCTGCGGCGTGAGAATATCCATCCGCCCGCGGCTTCTGTTTGGGTCTTAATGGATTGGCAACAAACGAGGAAAAGAATACAGGATTTGCGAACGTGCGCCCCTGCACAGACTCGAACTGTGCTCTCCGGCTCCGGAGGCCGACACTCTGTCCACTGAGCTACAGGGGCGGGCGACCCGATTTTATCATAGAGTAGGGGCGAGGCTTCAAGATGCTCAAAAACTCATGTGGCATCCGACGGCTCGCCCCTGATCAATGCTAACTAGGCTCTGGCCTGCGGGCCAAGCTGAGCCAGCTCCGCACGCAGTTTCTCGATGATCATTGTATTCCCGCTTTCGTCTCCCAGCTTGGCGAGCTGTTCCTTCTTGTGGGCCAGTTCACCACAAACCTGATAGAAACGGGAGGTGGGCAGGAACGTTCCTGAGGTCAGGGCGGTGAGATGGGCGTTGGCCTGGAAGAAGGAAGTGGCAGTCCTGTATTGCTGCGGGGAGATGCGCCCGTTGGTCACTTCATCACGCAGATGCTTCTTGAGCAGGTTGCGCTCCGTGACGATCATCCAAATGATGAAGACCAGCATGACGGCATAGCCCAGATAGTCTACAAGAGTGCCTGCGGCCAATCCCTCCAGCCCGCCGATCAATCCGCTGAAGGTGTTGTGGAAGGCGTGGGCAGTGACTGCGATGGCATAACCGGTGGGCACTGCGATGATCTTTACAAGAACATTGCGGGTCATGCGTGCGATGGCCAGCCCGATCCCCGTGAAGGCGGTGAAGAAGGGATGCATCCATCCGACCAGCAGCACCCGGATGAAGACCAGAACCCAGAAACCTTCCCAGCCGCTTTCGAGGTATCCATTTCGATAGATGTACAGGACGTTCTCGATCGCAGCAAAGCCCATGGCGGTAACTGCGCCGTAAACGATCCCATCCAGGACAGAGTCAAATTCCTTGCGGAACATCAGGAAAACGGCCAGCACGGCCAATCCCTTCAGACCCTCTTCGATGATCGGCGCGACGATGGAGGTCGTTCCAAACTCCGCCGCGCCTTCCGAGCCGGTCAGAGCATAGATGCCGATGCCGAAGGCCGTATTGAGAATGTAGGCCCCGCCGCCTGCGATCACCACGCCCCATACGAACGCCGCACCAAGCAAAAGCTTGGGCTCCTTCTCATAGCGATCCAGCCAGTTGATGAATGCCGCGAACAAAAACATCGGCACGAACCCAAAGAACAATGCTGCCAGTAATGCCATAACGCCTCCAATTAAGATTGAAAAAGCAAACGAGTTCTCTCAATGCGGGTTCCTTCGAACGGGATCCCCAGCACACTCAACACTTCCTCCGGACGCCCGGTCGCGCCTTCGCGCGCCGTGAGCCGCATCAGGATTTTATCATCAGGCAGGAGATTCAGAGCCTCAACCAGTGGACGCAGATCATAGATTTTCCCGCGCCGCTCGCGCGGGAGGCTTTCCGCTTCCAGAACGGAATCGATCTTGCGCTTCAGCTCGGACCCCTCAACCGGTTCCGTCAGCGTGACCTCGTATTCCGCCGAGGCGACCTGGGTCTGCAGGGCGGGCGCGCGCTCATCCACTTCCTCCACGCCCACCACCTGTAGTCCTGCAGGAAGCGTCACATTTAAGCGTGTAGGCAAATCGTCCAGGGGGACGGACTGCTCGAGCTTCAGGTCCATCACTTCACAGCGCGAGGAGAAACCCAGCGGCAGCGCGGCCGCCATATTCATCTTTGGTTGTGGATGAAATCCCTGGGAATAGGCCAGCGGCAATTCCGCACGGCGCACGGCGCGTTCCCACAGCTTGTGCAGGTCCAGATGACCGGTGTATCGCAAAGGACCCTGCTTTACAAAGGTGATTCGAATACGCATTATCTTCGATTATATGTCGTGTTGGCTCTCAGCCAGCGCTTGATGTCCACGATATGGTCCCGATAGTGTCGATAGGTGTTGCCGGCAACGCGCTCGTAAAGGTTATGCCGGTTGATGAGGTCTTCAGGCATCTTTTCAAGCGCTGAAACGATCGCTGCAAAGGCCTGGATTTCCTGGGAAACAACGTCCTCGAGAGAGACACTTGTATATTTCTCAGTGATCCAGGCATTGGGAGCCTCCTCATCCAGCAGGGGAGAACCGAAATCGGGATAGCCAAACTCATCCAGGAAGGCCTCCAGCGCATTTTGCGTCCTGCAGGGTATATAGGTCTCACCGTGCAGGATCTCATGCAGGCGGTCCGCGCTGTATTGTTCGTAAGCAAGGATATGGGCCAGCATGTCTTTGATGGACCATTTCCCTGAAACGCCTTTTAGTGTCATGCGCCGCGTGAAACCGACACGATTTAGCAGGATTTCGAATTTATCGCGCTCGTGCATCAGACGCGCGAGAAAAATCTCTTTGTGTGTTTTTGGCATGGATTCTTTAATCTCCCACCACTGGTAACTGATTACTGACCACTGATTTAGCGGGGCTTTTTACGTCGGGGCATTTCCAGACCTCGCCCGGGTTTTCGCGGCGCATGCCTGCAAACGTCGGCAGGATGCCGCAGGCAAAGCAGTTCAGGCGGCAGTCCACACGGATCTGTCCCTCCAGGCTCTGCCTGAAATCCTGGAACAGGAAGTTCTTGCGGACCGCGGCGGTGATGTGCTCCCACGGGAAGACCTCGTCGGTGCGTCGCTGGCGGTGCGTGTAAAAGAGCGGGTCAAGTCCATGCTGCTCGAATGCTTGCATCCATGCATCATACTTTTTGCCTTCATCCCAGGCATCGAACCTGGAGCCTTTTTTCCACGCCGAATACACAACCTCAGCCGTACGACGATCACCCCGTGATAACCAGGCTTCCAGGAATGAATCCTCTGCTTTCGTCAAACTGAGCTTGATGTTTCGGTCTCGCATCAGTTCCCGGCGTAGTAACGATTGTTTTGATCGGATTTGTTCAGGAGTATCGCACGAAACCCATTGGAATGGTGTTTGTGATTTGGGTACAAACGTACTAACGCCAACATTCAGTTTGGCTTTCATGCCAATTACTTTGCGCCCTTCAGTGAGTACACGTTTGCACAGGTCGGCGATCGCCTGCACATCTTCGAGTGTCTCGCTGGGATGCCCGATCATGAAATACAGCTTGATCGTGGTCCAGCCGCGCCGATAGATTTCACGCGTGGTATTCAGGATGTCTTCATCCGGGATAAATTTATTGATGATGCGGCGCATGCGCTCCGTCGCGGCTTCCGGCGCGAGTGTAAATCCGCCTGAACGCCGGTCCTTGAGTTTTTCCATGAGGTCGATCGAAACGGATTCGATCCGCAGCGAAGGCAGGGATACCTTGAGATGCGAGCCGCCGAACTTCTCTCCAACCTTCGTGACCAGTTCCAGCACGTTACTATAGTCGGAGGAGGACAGTGACATCAGCGCCAGCTCTTCGAAGCCTGTGGACCTGATCGCCTCCTCCGCGGCCTGCAGGACTTCGTCCACGCGGCGTTCGCGGACCGGACGCGTGATCATGCCCGCGTGACAAAACCGGCAGCCGCGCGTGCAGCCGCGCATGATCTCCACCGAGACGCGGTTGTGGACGATGTCGATGTTCGGGACGATGAACTTCGTCGGCGGGGGAGGCAGAACCGGCACAATCCGTTTCGTGACGACTTTGGGAACCCCCGGCAGGATCGGCTCGATGTGCGAGACGGTCCCATCCTCCAGATAATGGGCCTGGTAAAAGCGCGGGACGTAGACGCCCTGGATCTGGGCAAGCGCATGGAGAAGTTTTGTACGAGCTTCGAAAGAGGAAAGAGGAAAGAGGTCGCTTCTTTCGTCTTTCCTCTTTCCTCTAAACTCCTGGAGCGCCTCGATGATATCGTGAATGACTTCTTCGCCCTCGCCGATCACAAATGCATCGATGAAGGCATGCATGGGTTCGGGGTTCATGGTGGAATGCCCGCCCGCGATGACCAGGGGATGGGTCTCATCGCGCTCCTCGGAGCGGATGGGAATCCCGGCCAGGTCGAGCACGTTAAGGGCATTCGTGTAGAGAGTCTCGTAGGGGAGGGAAAAGCCGATCAGATCGAAGCTGGCCAAGGGTCGGTGTGATTCGAGTGCATAGAGTGGAATGCCTTGTTCACGCATGAGGGCTTCCATATCCAGCCACGGCGCATAGGCACGTTCCGCCAGTGCATCGCTGCGCTGGTTCACCTGGTCGTACAGGATCTTGAGCCCAACATTCGAAACGCCGATATCGTAAATATCGGGGAAGACGAAGGCGACTTTGGTCGTGGCCTCGTCCCAATCCTTGACGACGCTGTTGAGCTCCCCGCCAACATAGCGCCCGGGTTTTTGTACCTTGAGGAGTATGCGATCGAGTTTGACCTCGATCTCTTGAGGGGTGAGCATCAAAAAATTATAACCGAGATTGTCGGATTAGGCACGCACGCAGCCGCCAGCCCGGCGTCCGTAGAGAAGACAGCGTAGTATAAATGTCCTCTTTGCATGGATGCAAGGTGTCCCAGAGGAATACCAGTTGTAATTCGATATAATTCGATATAGAATGCTGAAAACGAAAAGGAGTGAATCCATGAGAAAATTAGTCATTATTCTGCTTGCCCTGGCATTGGGAGCCTGTGCTGCTCCGCCGGCTGCTACACAGCCTCCTGCCGCTGTTCTTCCTGAAGCGAGCCCGACGGCTGTTGTCGTCGTGGAAACCGTTGTGGTGGTTGCGACCAATCCTCCCACGGAGGTCCCGACTCAGGCTCCGCTGCCCACCTACACCCCGCTGCCCACGTATACCGCCCCCCCGCCGCCGCCGGCCGAGCAGCCTGCACAGCCTGCCGCTACGGAAGCTGTTGCTCCTGCCGCTCCCGCGCCCAGCGGTGTCATTCAACTTGACGAGACCCTGGGAAAGGGCGTGTTCACGAACATGACCATGACCAGCAATCTGCTCACCTTGCGCTGTTCGCCGAGAGAAATGACTTTCACGGTCACCGCTGTTCTTGAGGGAACGACAGATGTGTTGCTCTACTATCGAACGACAGACCTAAAACGCCTATATCCAGGTGAATGGGTCAATTCAGGCAAGATGCAAAAAATGGGCAGTGGTGTTTATCAGGTCGTTTTCAAGGGAGAAAGTGTTCAACCCAACAGTCGGCTTGACGAAGGCTGGCTTGACTTTCAGTTTATCGCCTTGAATAAGGCTGGTTCTGCCATTGACAGAAGCCAGAAATTCGAGCAGCTGATTAAGTATTATATTGACTGTCCGCCGCAGTAAAAACAGGACTCACCCGCAAAATTAATTTTGCGGGTGAGTTTCTTTTTAAGAGGGGACGCTTATAGTGCCACAAGCTCTGTGCCGCGAATTACGCGAATGGCTTAAAAAAATCATGCCATGCGCGGCTGAGAATTGGGGGCTGACCCCTTATCCCACCGGCCGGAGGCTCATGCGTTCACGGCTCCACAGCCACAGGGCACCCAGGCCAAACAGGATGACTGCCAGGTTCAGCAGCCCGCCGAGAATTCCGGGGATCAGTGGGAATGACAACAGCGCAATTACTGCGACCGTGATGGTCACACCGATCAGCATGGGCCAGAAGCGATGTTCTGCCAGAGGTGAATTGATGCGGGTAAGGAACCATCTTCCGAGAGCCTGACCGAACACGATCTTTGCGACGAAGGATGTCACCAGGACAAAGCCCACGATCAAGGCAAACAGCGCCAGGATGCCGAGCCAGACGATTGTGCCGGCCAGGCCGCTGAGGGTCAGCAGGCCGAACAACAAACCGCCGCCGATCATTCCGGCAAGGATGATCAGCAGGAGGAAGAAAAAGCCTGCATAGGCCACCGCACCCCACCCGAGACTGGGCCAGAGCGCAGTTTGCAGCTTTCCGCTCAGGTTTCGCATAAAGTATGGGAATAACCAAAGCAGGAACAAGCCGATCAGAATAAGCGTGATGGTATTGCGCAGCAGGCTAATACCCCATTTTGAAACCTTTTCCGTGGTGGTTTCCGGGCGCGGCGCGGTCTGATCGATGGCAGGCTCCCTGCGTGTGACCTTTCCCGCGATCACTCCCGCCGGAAACTTAAGCTCCCTGGTCTGGGTGTATTGCAGGTTTCCTTCGATTCTTGCAGCTTTATCGAGGGTGAGACCTGGCTTGACACTTGGAACAGAGACCGGGGATGGGGGCATAAACATGGTGGGCGGGGGGCCGGCCTGACCCGCTTCCCCGACCTCCGCGGTGACGTCGCCGCCGACCGCGCCGTGCAGCTCGAACGCACCCGTTGCGACCTGGACGTTGCGGAAGACATCTCCGGCCAGCAGGATCTGTCCGCCCGCAAAGACCATATCCTGGCCGATCGTGCTTCCCTGCTTGACCTCCAGGCTGTAGCCCGCGCCGATGATGTCTCCGCCGACGCTGGCATTCTGACCGAGCAGCAATACGGAACCGGCCATGCGGATCGCGCCTGTCACCGTCCCGTTGACGATGATCGTCTGTCCCGCGGCCATCAGATCGCCATCGACCGTACCGTTGATGGTGCTCACCTGCGTCATGGCGACGACATCACCGATGACTGTCCCGTCGAGAACGAACTCCTGCGCGGTCACGTACAAATCGTCGACGATCACCTCATCGGCGGCGACAACGACCTTGTCGCCCTCGCGGCCGTCGAACGCGTAGGCAGGCGGGACGAAAGCCAGCCCCAGCAATGCCACGAGGGCGAAAGCCGACAAAACTCTTCCAATGTTCTTCATGGGATTCTCCTTCTCAAATAAAAAACTTCCTGCCTGGGATATACGTTTCGGCGTGCAGGAAGTTGTTTCCCCGGCGAATTTAATAAGCCCGCTTCGGCTTGAACCTCTTGGTAATACCTTCTTCGAGCAGGCGGGCCGCTTCCATATGACCTGCCTCCAGCGCCAGATCAAGCGGAAGTTTTCCATCGTTGCTCCTGAGCCCTATATCCGCACCCCCATACAGCAGGATGCGGATCATCTCTTCATCCCCGTTCTGGGCCGCGGCGTGCAAAGGCGTGTAGCCTCCCTGCTCGCGGATGTTCGGATCGGCCCCGTGCTCGAGCAGCATCGTGACGATCTTGCCGTGCCCGGCGGCAGTTGCGGACTGGATCGGTGCGGCTTTCAACTCGTTGTGGGAAACAGAGTTGACAGGCGCCCCGGCTTTCACAAGATATTGGGCCACGTCGAAATGGCCAAAATAGCAGGCCAGCCCCAGGGACTGAAAGCCATCCTCCGCGTAGGCGCTGACCAGTTGAGGGTCATGCGCCAGCAGTTTCAGGATGTTGGGGAGCCTGCCGGTCGCGGCAGCCTCGAAAATCGTCAGCACGGCGGTCTTACCTGCCAGGAAAGAGGCGATATCCTGCTGGCCGTGATATGCCGCGATCATGACCGGGCTGAGATCGTTCTCTCTGGCGTGGACCAGGGCCGGGTCGAAGATGAGCTGGCGCTCCACTTCATAACGGTTGCCCTGCCGGATGGCATCAAAAAAACTCAGGCTCATAGGATTACAGGTTTGCCGTCCTTGTAGAACAGATCACCGTCCACCGTGATCTCCGAGGCAGCCATGTCGCACAGCATGTCCCAGTGCAGACCTGATTCGTTCCTGCCGCCGCATTCCGGGAAGCCTGCCCCGACTGCAAAATGGATGGTACCGCCGATCTTTTCATCGAAAAGCATGTTCTTGCTGAAGCGTTGAATGCCGTAATTTGTGCCAATGCCCCATTCGCCGAGGGTGCGCGCACCCGCGTCGGTGTTGAGCAGGGAGGTGAGCAGCTCCTGGTTTTTGGCAGCTTTTTCCTTCACGACGCGGCCATTTTCGAACCAAAGCTCGATATCGGTCACCTCCTGACCGTCATAGATGGCGGGGTATCTGAAACGGATCCAGCCGTCGACCGAATCCTCGAGCGGGCTGGTGAAGATTTCCCCGTCCGGGAAGTTGTAGCGGCCATCGGAGATGTCGAACGTCCGGTCCCTGATCGAGAGCGCGACGTCCACATTGGAGCCTTTCAATACGACTTTGTCGTGCCCCTTGAGCCAGTCAGCCAGTTTGGTCTGCTTTCTGCCCTGCTCCTGCCAGAACGCAACCGGATCGTCCTCATTCAACATGCCGGCACCGTAGACGAACTCGCGGTAATCGGCGAGGTTCATATCCGCATCCTGTGCCATGGCATGGGTGGGATAGACCGTAATGCACCAGTGATAGGAACCTTCTGCCGAACGCTTCATGGTCGTACTGAATAGTTCTGACATCGCCTTGCGGGCCCGTGCCATGCGTGAGCCGTCGATGCCGGCGAGGCTGCGGCTGTTGTGTTCCGCCTCGATGTAGAGGGAAGCATCGAACGTCTCGGCCAGAAGCCGTCGAATGGGTGAAACGTAATCCAGCTGCTCATCTGAGGCGTACTTGAAAAGAATTTCCTCGGCCCCCGGCATGCGCTGGTCCACAAAGACGTGCGCACCCGCCTTGACCGCCTCTTCGTAGACGGCAAGATTGAGTTCCTCGGCCAGCGGCGTGGTGCGCAGCCAGAATTTCTGTCCCGGTTTGAGTCCCAGGGAATAACCGACCATCACTTTGGCAAGTTTGGCGACGCGGGCATCCGTCATGCAGTCTCCTGTGGAAACAAAGGCTCGTATTGTCTGCCTGATTTTATCATTTCTTCCATCTGGTCGGTGTTCAGACGGGTGAAGCTTTCACAGGCTTGCAGCACCAGGGGCAGGACGCGGACGTCACCTGCGGTGCAGAGCCCGGTGACATCGTACGAGAGTGCAAAATTCACCGCCCGCTGGATTTCGTCGCTTTTTTCGAAGGGTTCGTACCAGGTCGTGGCGGTATGCTGGCGGTCGCCCCAGGGTGCCTTCGTGATGGTTTTGATCACCATCGTGCCGACATCCTTCGCCCGGCAGGTGGCGATCAGCTCCTCGGCATACTTCCTGTATTCGGGGTTGTCCATCTGGACGAAGTTCAACGGAAATAGAATGGAATCAAAATCGAACCGCCTCAGTGCTTCGAGGTAGATCTGCGGGGCATTCACCCCGTGGCCCGTGATTCCGATGAATCTGGTCAGCCCTTCCTGACGGGCCTGCACGAACGCCTCGAGCGCGCCGCCCTTCATCGTGACCGAATCCAGTTCTTCCATCGTTGTGATCGCGTGGCATTGATAGAGGTCGAAGGTTTCGGTCTGCAGGCGTTTGAGCGAGCCCTGCATTTCGTTCCAGGCACCCTCGCGGGTGCGTTCCATGGTCTTGCAGCCCAGGAAGAAGCGTCCGCGTTCGCGCGGCATCCAGGGCCCGATCCGCAGTTCGGCCTGCCCGTAGGAAGGCGCGACATCGATGTGGTTTACCCCCGCCTGGATGATCGACTCCATCACCTGATCGGCCGTTTCCTGGGAAACATCTCCCAAGGCCGCCGCGCCGAAAATCGCGACCGTGCTCATGTGACCTGTGCGTCCAAAACGACGTGTTTCCATCTCTGCCTCCTTGAAAAGTGGGCCTGGCGAAGATTCTCTTCGCAAGGCTGATTCTAATCGTCCTCTTTTGGCGGTTTCCCGTAGACTCTGTCGGCGGCTCTTTGAATGGCTTCAGCGGTGTGACTTTCACATGCCACCAGCGGGCGGCCATAGCCTTTTACCTCCTGGCCGCCGCCAGACATGACCTTGCTGCCGATGTAATTTCCGCTTGAATCGTGTGCAACAATGAGTTGATAAAGCTTGCCGCAGACGATGCATCCGTGCATCTCGCCTTTTGCCTTTGTCTCAGCCATAATCTACCTCTAGCCTCTCGCTTTTGGTAATAATATACATCAAATTCCTTTGAAGACAAGAGCCGGATTTATGTTCGAATATGAGAATCCTGAAAAGGAAATAACAACACTGTAATCCAAATTCAATTTACCGCTCGTGTGAATGTTGCTATCATAACGACATGACTCACCAAACCCCTCCCCGCCGAATTCCAGCCATTCTTTTCAGTTTCCTTCTCATCCTTGTCGGAGCTCTCTCCGCTTCAACGCCCGGGACGGCAGCAGCCGGGAACCTTGAAACGGCTGCTGCAACTACCCTCGAATTTCAACTTGTCTCGGAAGGCCGGGGCTGGGTGTTGATGGGGCAGCAGCTCTATTGGACCGGGGATAGCGGGCTGACGTGGCAGGATATCACGCCTCCGGCCGGCAGCGAGATCATGGATGTGTTTTTTCTGGATGACCAGAATGCCCGGGCGGTGCTGAATCCAAATGACGGTTCCCGGTTTGTGCTGGCGGGCACGTCAGACGGCGGGGGATCCTGGAACTCCATGGCTTACGATTTTTCCGAGCTGAGCCAGATGCCATCCGCAGTCACCAAAGTTTATATGGGATGGCGTGATCCATCGAACGGCTGGCTTGTTTTCAAGTTTGCAACCGGGAGTAACTTCAGCGTGGGTATTTTGTATGTGACCATGGATGGCGGAGTCACCTGGAATGTACACGATATTCCTCTGGGCGAGCCCGCCTATTTTAGCGATGCCCAGAACGGCTGGGTGGCAGGCGGGCCGGCCGGAAGACTCTTTCATACGCAGGATGGCGGCGGGTCGTGGCAGGAGCAAACTCCCGCCCCGAGTGCCTATTATCGTCTTCCGCTTTTTATCGATGACGCGCGGGCCGTCCTGCCGGTTGTTGTCACGGATGCGGACCTACCGGCTGCTGAGTTTTTCCAAACCGACGATGCCGGTCAGACGTGGACCTCGGCCGGGCGCGTCGCCCTGGAGCCGGATACTGCCTCGGACGTTTCCCTGCCATTCTCCGTTTCAGAGGCGGGGGCTGGAACTCTGATCGTTCCAGACAGCAATCGCATCGTCAGCCTGGTGGAGGGTGAGTTATTCGAGTATCAAAGTGAAGATGGCTTTTCTTCCGGCCTGGTTGCACTCGATATGGTTTCATCCCAAATCGGCTGGGGCAAATGGATGACGGGAACCTGCGATACGACCGAAAAAACGACCGGGAACCTGAGTTGTAACCGGGAAACCAGGCTTCTGTCCACGGGCGATGGCGGCGCGCACTGGACATCCATTCCACTGCCGGGAACGGGACAGACTTCCATGCAGGAGAGCTTTTCGCTGACTGGAAACACCGGTGACGAATCCAATCCGAGAGGTTTTGCTCTTGCCGATGCCGATAGCGAACCGTATATTGGCCAGGGTTTCGACAAATGCGAAATCGCCAGCCTGTCCCAGCTGCAGAATTGGTGGACGAACAGTCCTTACAATGCCGTCAACCTGTATATCGGCGGATCGGCGCGCGGATGCAGCAATGCCGCGCTGAGCGCATCATTCCTGTCCCAGGCAAATGCTCAGGGCTGGCGCTTCATTCCAACCTGGGTGGGACCGCAGGCCAACTGCACGGGGTACTTGTCCCGCATGAGTTCCGACCCCGCGGTTGCTTACACTCAGGGTGTGTCCCAGGCGAATCTGGCCCTGAACACTGCGGTCAACCTTGGTCTTTCCGAACCCGACGGCTCCGGAACGATCATCTACTATGATCTGGAGGCGTACAGCACCAGCAACGTTGCCTGCCGGAATGCAGCGAACTCGTTCATCTCGGGCTGGGTCGCGCAACTGAGAGCCCGCGGCAGCCTCGCGGGAGTCTACGGCGCGTCGTGTGCCTCCGCGGTGACAGACTGGGCCTCCATTGCCAACGTCCCGGATGCGATCTGGATCGCGAACTGGTACGGGAACGCAGGTACCGTCTCCTACCGGCCGACAGCCTCCGTCTGGAGTGCCGCCTGTCTCTTGGATGGACTCTGGTCCGATCACAAGCGTCTGCGCCAATATGCGGGTGGGCATAACGAGACCTGGGGTGGGATCACACTCAACATCGACAGCAATGTGCTCGACGGCCCGCTGACGGTCAGCAATGGAACAGCTGATCGATCCGCTCCCAGCCTGCCGCTCAACCTTGGGCCCGCGCAGGGTTCGATCCTGAGCCGCGCGAACGACACCTGGCTGACCTGGAAGACCACCGGTGACACATGTTCGGTCCACATCTGGGGTGGTTCGCTGGATACGGCAATAAGCGGAAATTGCTCGCTTTACCGCCTGGGCGTCAGGCCGGGTGGTTCCTATTCCTGGCAGGTGACTTCCACAAATGATTATGGGAGTACGCTGAGCCCAGTCTGGCAATTCAAAATTAAACCTTACAGTCCGGCGAATCTGGCAGTCACCTCCGTCTCTTCGACAAAGGTGAATTTGAGCTGGCAGTTATCCGCGGATGAACCGGCGAACGTGGATGAATATAATGTTTACAAGGACGGGGTCAAGATTGGCAGCGTTGGGAAGGGCATTTCGAGTTACCAGGCGGCGGGCCTGGCCTGTAATAGTCCGCACTCTTTCCACGTGAAGACAGTCCGTCAGAGCGTGGAATCGGACGCAAGTAATTCGGTCAGCGCGACCACCACCACCTGCGCGCCTACTTTGCTCAGCCCCGCAGAAGGCCTCGTTTTGCCGAACCGGCGCCCCGGCTTCGAATGGGGAGCCGTTGACGAGGCGACTTCGTACCAAATCCAGGTCTCCATCTATGCAACGTTCGCCAGTCCTGCAATTAACAGGAGTCAGTCGACGACCAGCTACCTGCACACTGCAGATCTTGCGAGCAATAGACTATATTATTGGCGGGTGCGCGGGGTCGGACCCTTTGGATACGGAGATTGGTCTGCAACGGGCACTTTCAAGACGGCCAATCCGCCCTCCCTGCCGGCGATAAGCTCACCGGCCAACGGCGGGCTGACGACGACCTACCTGCCGAAATTGAATTGGACCGATGCGGCGCTTCCGTACGGTACGCAGCTGGATCACTATCAGGTGCAGATTGCTTCCGACAGCGCATTTTCCACGAAACTTTACGACGAATCGACAATCGTCTCGGAGTTCCAGATTCCGTCCGAACTGGCCTCCAATACCAAATATTATTGGCACGTGCAGGCCTTCAACACGCTGGGACAATATAGTTCCTGGACAGCCACCTGGTCGTTCCGCACCGTCGTCCTGCCGCCGCTGCTCAATTCACCCTCGGACGGTTTTGCGTTCGATCACCGCCGCCCGGCATTGGAGTGGAGCGATGTCGATGGTGCAACGCGCTATACGATTTACATATCAAAGTATCAAAACTTCAGCACGCTGCTGCTTTCCAGATCGGCGACTCTCTCGGAATATACATTCACGAGCGATCTGCCGCGCAATACTCTGTTGTATTGGCGCGTCCGGACGGAAGCTGTGAATGGACCCAGCAAGTGGTCGGAAGTTTGGGACTTCAAGACCGGTAATTCCCCAGGCATCCCGACTCTGCTGAGTCCTACAAGTAATGCACTTATCACGAATTACCAACCCAGGCTGGATTGGGCAAATGTGACCATCCCGGTGCTGACCAGCCTGGATCATTACCAGATTCAGATTGCACCAGACTCCGGGTTTGGCACTATCTTCCTGGATCGGAATGCAGCGAGTTCGGAATTTACTCCAGACATCCTGCTAAATCCGAATGTGAAATATTACTGGCGTGTGCGTGCCTACAATACGGTCGGTCATTACAGTTCCTGGTCTGCCGTACGGTATTTCCGCACAGCCATGCTGCCTCCCCAGCTCAGCACACCGGAGAATAACGCCTCTTCAACCAGCCTGCGCCCGGTGTTCAACTGGCAAATTACGTCCGGCGCGACCAGTTACCTCATTCAGGTTTCCCGATACAGTACTTTCTCCAGCAATCTGGTCAGCGCCCAGGTATTGTCGCCGACCTATACTCCGGCAATTAATTTGCCCAGAGGCGTCGTTCTGTACTGGCGCGTACGTGCCAACGGACCGAATGGTCCGTCACTGTGGTCGCCGGTTTTTCAATTCACGATCCAATAAGACAGAACAGCCCATCACATTCGTGATGGGCTGCATCGTTCATTGCCGCTATTCCCCGATCACTTTCACGAGCACGCGCTTCCTTCGGCGGCCATCGAACTCCCCGTAAAAGATCTGTTCCCAGGGACCGAAGTCCAGCTGTCCGTTTGTAATGGCAACGACCACTTCGCGTCCCATGATCTGGCGTTTGAGGTGAGCGTCAGCGTTATCTTCACCTGTCTCATTGTGGCGATACTGGCCTGTAGGTTCATGAGGCGCGAGCTTTTCCAGCCATTTTTCGTAATCCTGATGCAGCCCGTGCTCGTCATCGTTGATGAAAACGGAGGCGGTGATGTGCATGGCGCAAACCAAAACAAAGCCTTCCTGGATGCCGCTTTCGTTGAGGGCGGTTTCCACATCAGGAGTGATGTTCACAAAGCCGCGGCGGCTGGGAATGTTGAACCAAAGTTCTTTGCGGTAGGATTTCATAGTCCCCTATTATACAAGTTTTAATGCTTAGGGCTTCTTCATTTCCTTCTGTGCCAGAAGGGCAGCCTCCACGCGGTTCCGGACCTGGAGTTTCTGCAAAATATTCGTCATGTAATGCTTCACGGTCTTCTCAGATAAAAATAACCGCTCTCCAATCTCTTTATTGCTGAGTCCGGCTGCCAGGCTCTCGAGAATCTCGCGTTCGCGGGGAGTCAATTCATCCAGTGGGCTGGCGAGCTGCTTTTCCTGGGAATGGGTTTCGCGCATTTCGAGTAGCAGGCTGGCGGCCAGGATGGGCGGCACATAACTCTCTCCCGCCCAGACCGCCCGCAGGATGCGGATCAGCTCCCGGGCGGCCACACCCTTCAAAATATAGGCCCGCGCGCCGATCTTCAGGGCACCGATCAAATGATCATCCTCCTCGGAGGCCGTCAAAACAATGATCCGGGTTACCGGAAACTCCCCGGCAATGATGCGTGCAGCTTCCAGGCCGCCTCCCGGCATGTCGATATCCAGAAGAATGATATCGGGTAGAAGATCACGCGCCAGCTGGACCGCCTCCTGCATCGTTCCGGCCTGTCCCACGACTTCAAAATCCTGTTCTCCGTCGATGATGCCCGCCAGGCCTTCGCGAAACAAGGCATGGTCGTCTGCAATGACAATATGAATCTTATCGTCCATCGTTGCCTTCCTCAGCCTGCAGGGACAACCGGGCCGTCACCTGCGTGCCTTTACCGATCTCACTCTTCACGGAAAAAAAACCACCCAGGCTCTCCACTCGTTCTCTCATCCCCGCGAGTCCCAGGTGTTCATTGAGGGTCGCGGATGGCTGGACCACGAAGCCCGGCCCCCGATCGGAAATTTCCAGTGACAATAAATCACCATCCATAAATACCTGTATCTGCTGATCTGTTCCCCCGGCATGCCGGTAGGCATTGGTGAGGGACTCCTGCAAAACTCTGTAAACCGTAATTTTCACCGGCAAGGCTGCCTGGTCAGGCAGCGGCGCTATATCCAGCCTGACCCGGCTGCCCGTGCGTCTTTCATGGGCTCGTACGGCTCGGGTCACCGTTTCCTGGAGCGAAAGTTCCGCCAATTGAGGCAGACTCAGCCCGCTGGAGATGGCACGGATTTCCTTCAGGGCATTCTGAAGAGACAACTGGATACTAGACAATTCATCGACCGGTAAAGGTTCTAACTGGGCCCGTTCACGGCGGTCTATCAGCACATCCAACTTCAGTAAGATCAAACCTAAATCCTGGGCCGGGCCATCGTGAAGTTCGGAGCCAATTCTCCGCAGGAAACGCTCATTCAAAGTAGCCACGCTGGCTGCCGCCCTTCGTACGCGATCATGTAACTCCTTATTCTGAGAAAGAAGTTCCGTCAGGCGGGAAACCTGGTCGTTTAACGTCATCCTCTGCAGTTCAATGGTGTCACTTGCCCGCCGGACGAACCCGGCTAACAGCAGATAGATCACTAGCGTGGTACCGCCCACTACGAGCCAGCTTCTGCGCTGCGCCGCGGCCACTTCCTGGTTGAGGGCATCCACGGTCTGATAGAACTCTGCGACGGCAATGACCGTGTTCGTCCCACGGAAACGGACAGGACTATATGTTTCCAGAAGTTCGGAGTTGACTGCCCGCTCGGTGGCATTTTCCGCTTTCTGTAGTCTGCTAATTGAAGAGTTAACCTCACCTTGGATGGCCTGGGAT
>JBAVVF010000772.1:0-5582 GCA_049697155.1 Anaerolineales bacterium | reverse complement strand
GTCCTGTGGTTTGACTCCTATGGCGTACTGCCACCCGAACCTCCCAGGAAGACGCCGGTCCCGGTTCCCGCCGACAGATACATGCTGTATGCAGCCGAAGACGATCTGGCCCTGCGCGCCGACCCCTCCGTCGGCGGTTTCCTGTGGAAGCGCATGGTCATGGGAACGGAGTTGATCTGCCTGGAGCCGAAAGCCGCGGCCAGGGCAAAACTTGGCGTGAACGGCCAGTGGGTCAATGTGCAGGATCCAAAAGGCGATCAGGGTTACGTGGCAGCCTGGTACGTAACAGACACAAAGGGACAGCCTGCCGCGGCTCCTGCGGTATCCAAACCGGCAGCGGTCTCCACGACCGCGACGGCAGTGGCCAAACCTACGGTCGCCAAACCCGCCGTCCTCAGCGCGACGGCCGTAAAGCTGCCGCCGGGCGCGTTGGCCTTCCTGCCCACCGAAGAGCTTTCCTTCCGCACCCAGCCAGTCATCACGCCCGAGACGCTGATCCGCCGCATTCCCACCACCGAGCAGGTCATTTCGGTGGAACCCGCCAGCCAGGTCATCCCGAAGGTCGGTGTGACCGGACAATGGCTCAAGGTCAAGGACACAGCCAATCGGGAGGGCTACGTTGCAGCCTGGTATGTCAAGTATGCCGGCGGCTCCACGGCCCAGCAAGCAACGACCGCGCCAGCTGTCTCCAGCAACGGCGGTCCGCTGAAGGTCAAAGCCACCGCCGAAGGGATTGCCCTCCGCAAGCAGCCCATCGTCAGTGACGCCACTTTGATCAAGCGCCTGCCGCTCGGCACCGAATTCCTGGTCCTCGAGCCCAATGCGGACGCAAAGATCGGCAGGAACGATCAGTGGCTCAAGGTCAAGGATCCCACCGGTGCCGAAGGGGTTGTCGCGGCCTGGTTCGTCGCCCGCTAAAAGTTTGGACCATCAATGGAGGTATCTGCCATGGAAACCGAAACACCGAAAACCGCGCCCATTTTGAACATTGCCTGGACGCGCGTCGCGAACCTGGATGCAATCTCCAAGAGGCGGTCAAGAGGGCACTACCTCATCCGCCGCTGGATTGGCATCCTGGGCGTGCTGGCCACCCTGTTTGCAGTTCTTGTGGAGACCTTCTTCAAGGACCCGTCCGTGCCCGGGCTGGTCATAAAAGTATTGTTCGTCATAACGCCTGCTGTGGCTTCCGGGCTGGCTGCCTATGCCAGCAAGAACTATTCCAATGGCGATTGGCTCATCACGCGCGCCGGTGCGGAAGAGATCCAAAAGGAGATTTACTACTACCGGACAATTTTGCAGAAGAAGGCCTCGCGCCGCGGCTATCTGGAAAAACGCCTGGAGGAAATCCAGCGCCAGATCTATCGCGGGATGAACGGTGAGTTTTCATTCGACCGCTATAGCGGTCCGATCCCGCCGAATTACTATCCTGATGATCCCACCAGCGACCCCGGCTACGCGGATCTCACCGGCGAAGAGTACTTTAATTATCGACTGGCCAATCAGCTTAGCTGGCATAACAAGGAAATCAACGAATACAGGGTCGAACGCACTCGTTTGACAGCGCTCATCCTCATCGCAGGTGCCTTCGGATCGGTCCTGGCAGCTCTCACTGCCTTCGGGGAAGGGTTGAACAGCTTCAGCATCTGGGTGGCACTTACCGCGGCGATCACGGCCGCTCTGATCGGATGGCAGGAACTGCGCAACATCGATGTCATCGTCCGGAACTACAGCAAGGTTGTTCTGGAACTCACCATACTTTACGACCATTGGATGAATCTCGAGCCGGAAGAACGTACGAGCGCTGAGTTCTACAACATGGTGCGCGGCTGCGAAGATGTACTGTGGGCGCAAAACACCGAGTATATTAAATCCATGCAGGAGGTTCTCCGGGATCACAGCCTCGAAAGAGAGGCCAGTCTCGTCAACCAGGTCATCAAAGAATCGGTCGAATCGGCCGAGCGCGCCAAGCAAGCCATGCGCGACGAGCTCCTGGCGCAGGCGGAAATCGGTTTACAGAAGGGCGAACAGCAGATCGAGGAAACCTTCCGAACCGTTCTCGGCTCGCTGGCCGAAGAAGCCTCCTCGGAGATCGTGCAGAAGGAACTCGAAGCGATGGGCAAGGCCATTACGGAAACCGCCGAAAATGTGATGGATCGCGCCTCGGCCTTCAGATCCTCCCTGACACAAATCGCTGAGGAATTCGCTCACGTCGACATTGGCAGAGATACCACAAGCGAGGAACTGAACGCCATCCTGGCCCGTTACCCGAAGACGAACGACGTCAAGGGCTAAACAGGGCCGGATGGGTTTACCGGGTTTATTCAGAAAAAAGAAAGAGGAGCCCGCGATGCAATCAACTCCTGCTGTACCCGCTTCCCCTGAATCGGGACAATCGGCCCAGACGGTCACACAGCCGTCTGTCGAACAACCTGAACAAACGACACCTCAGGCTGTTCCCGAAGAACCGAAGAAGGCTGCTGCCGAGGTGAAGACCCTGGATGTCGAACCGCAGACCCAGATGAACTCCAGGGCGATCCGCCCGGAGGTGCGCCCGCATGCGTTCGTGATCATGCCCTTTGGAAAAAAGAAGGGCGGTGACGGGTCCCTGTATGACTTCAATGCGATCTACACCCAGCTGATCAAACCTGCGCTCGAGGCCGCGGGCTTCGAGGCCTTCCGCGCCGACGAGGAAACCACCAGCGGCGACATTCTGACCGACATGTTCCAGGAACTGCTCCTGGCGGATCTCTGCATCGCGGACATGAGCATCGACAATGCCAATGTGTTCTACGAGATCGGCATCCGGCATGCCTTCCGCAAACGCGGCATCGTCCACATCCAGGCCGGGCGGGCCTACATGCCATTCGATGTCTTCAACGTCCGGACGATTCCCTACCACATCACACCGGAAGGCGTCCCGGATCCGGCTTTCCTGGAAAAGGACCGGGTCGCGATCTCGCGCGTGACGCGCGACACCTGGGCCTCGGACGCCGACACGATCCACAGCCCGATCTTCAACCTGCTCGACGGCCTGGTCGAACCCGAACGCGCGACCCTGCGCACACCGCTCGCGACCGGGTTCTGGCGCGAATACAACGAGTGGCGGGAACGCGTTACCATCGCGCAGCGCCAGAAACGCATCGGCGATATCCTTTTGCTGACCGAAGAGATTCAGAACCCGCTGATCAAGGAGGAGGCAATCGGAGAGGCGGGCATGGCGCTCAGGAACATGGGACGCAATGAGCTGGCACTGGTCCAGTATCGCAAGGGGCTGGAAGTGAATGGGGAAAATCTGAGGTTCAGGCGCGAAGAGTCCTTTTGCCTCAATCGCATCGGGCGTGTGGACGAAGCCATCGTCAAGCTCGAAAATCTGCTGGCAGATGTCCCCACCGATACCGAGGCAATTTCCTATCTTGGCCGCATCTACAAGGAAATGTGGCGCGACTCCTGGAAGTGGGTCGCGGACAGGAGGCTGCGCCTGCGAACCGCGTTCGAATCGTATCACTGGCTGCTCAAGGCGTTCGAGACCTATTTGAGAGGCTACCGTCAGGACCTGGATCAGATTTATCCCGGCGTGAACGCCCTGACCCTGGGAACGATCCTGGTCCATCTGGCCGATCAATTCGACGATAAAACCCAGCCCGATCCGGAGATCGGGTGGGTCCGCGAGAATTTGAGCGAGCTGCGCGGTTCACTCATCTTTGCTCTCGAAACCCAGGCTCGCCGGGAAAATCCGGATTACTGGACGCTGGTCTCGCTGGCAGAATTGCGCGTCCTGACGGCCGAGGTGACCCAGCAGGTCGTCCGGGACTATCGCAAGGCCCTGACCGCTTCCCGCCGCAACCAGTTCTACCTGCAGTCCTCGCTGGCCCAGCTCGAAATCCTGCAGTCTCTGGATATGCGCGGTGAATTCGTCCAGGCCGGCATCAACGCGATCAACGAAGAGTTGATGCGCATCCGCAAGGAAACTGCGCCCGGCGAGGCGGATGTTCCGAAAAGGAAAGTCCAGGTTGCCAGGGATGCAAAGCCCGCGGCGAAGGAAGGCATGGTCTTTCTCTTCAGCGGCTATATGATCAGCAACCCCGGGAAGCAGGAAAACCAGTTCCCGCCCGAGAAGGAAAGTGATATCCGGGCCGCCATCGATGCCGTGCTCGAAAAATACGATGCCGGGCCGGATGACCTGGCTGTGACCAAGGGCATGGATGCGGGCAGTGAGATCCTCTTTGTCGAAAGCTGCGTGGAGCATGGCGTTCCGGTGCAGGCTTACTTTCCAACCTCCGAGGCGCCCTACGTGCGGGATTTCGTCAGCCCGGGTGGTGAGCAGTGGGTGGAGCGCTTCTACCGGATGCGCAACCATCCTCTGGTGGATGAATACTACCAGCCGGATTGTGTCGGTTTGCCCAGGGAAGGCGACAACATCCACGAGCGCAACAACCGCTGGGCCCTGTATTCCGCCCTAACGCGCGGCATCGACAAAGTCCGGCTCATCGCGCTGTGGGACGGCAAGGGCGAAATGTGCCACGACCTGGATGCACATCTGGTCAAGCACATGGTGGATTTGATGCGCGACACGGGCGGGATGATCGAGCATATCAACCCCATGAAGCTGGCCCGCATCCTCCAGCCGGGGCTTTCCACGGGACCCGCTAAACCGCTCCAGGAAAAGCGGTCTTCGAACGGCAAATCTCCCCGCAAGCCGGGTTCACGCAAAAAGAAGTAATCTCAGAACAGGCAAGCCTGAAAAGAAGATGCCCGCTGATCAATCAGCGGGCATCATTACTTCATCGACCTTGTTCTTCGGGTAGGGCCAGATCTCGCCCCTGATCCCCCTGGCAAGGTAAAAATCGCCTGCCCGAACCGTTTCATTGCCTTCCAGGGTTTCGACCATCACTTCCCGGTCCGGATCCCCGGTAATATCCGTGAGGGGAACCAGGAGTGTAATCGCCTTCTTGGCACAGTAACCCGGACGGGTAATGACATAGCTTTCTTCGAAGATGACAGCATCGATGGGCCAACGATCTTCCGGAGAATTCACCTCACTGACCAGGAAGTCACCCTTGCGCGCAGTGATCTGCGTACCCCAGGGTGTATCGATCTCCATGGATTGCGGCTCGTGCGGAGCGGGGAAAAACGGAACCACGCGCCGTTCCACCTTGCTTCGATAAGGTTTGAAGTTCAGCGATTCCAAAACTGGATCGCGGGAGGTAATGAGAAGCGGTTTGCTCATGGTTTTGTTATCGGCATTCTACCATAGCAAAAAACTGCAAGCATTACAAGTTCAGAACACGTGCTGATCATGAGTATGTTGTAAAGCCCTGTAACGTATGCTATAAATGCGACGTCGCATATTGTGTAAACACCTTTGGAATGGAAGAAGCAAACGTTTACCGTATGAAAACCCTGTTGCTGCTCATTTCACTCAACCGGCAGGGACTTGTTCCCACTCCATCGGATCAGGTTCTGGAATTGGATGTCTCCCAGGAAACCCTGGAGTTTGAGCGAAGCATAAGTACGATTCTGGGTACAATCGACGAATTATTCCGGGTGTAAATCCCTCCCATGGAGTTCCAAGCGAAAACACA
>JBAVVF010000771.1:0-4342 GCA_049697155.1 Anaerolineales bacterium | reverse complement strand
TAGCTTGTCAGGGAACGAATTTGAGTCTATACTTTGTCCACTTTTATTGTAAGGAGAGCAGCCATGGCAACCGTTCGAGATATGATCCGTAAAAAGGGGAACGAGGTCATCGCGATTGCACCACAGGCGACCGTTTTGGACGCCTTGAAAATGATGGCGAAGCACAATATTGGGGCTTTACTGGCGATGACAGAAGGCAGGCTGGAAGGAATTGTTTCAGAGAGGGATTGCATCCGTAAAGTGGAATTAATGGGCAGAGATGCAAAAACGACGAAGGTCATCGAAATTATGACGGGCGATGTGGTTACCGTGGACTGCAGCCAGCCGCTGGAAGAATGTATGGCACTGATGATCGACAAAGGTATCCGGCACTTGCCTGTTTATGACGGCGGGGAATTGGTGGGATTACTGTCCATGCGGGATGTGCTCAAGGAAGTCATTGAGGTCCAGCAGATGATGCTTTCCCAGCTGGAGCGGTACATCACAGGCGGCGGGCGATGACCCCGCTCGCCTCATTGGTCCTTTCTCGGGAAGCGAGCGGGGTGACCCCGCCCGCCTCCGCGACTATTTCGAAGGAGCAAGCGGGATGATTCTGCCGGAATGGACGATCACTGAACTTCAGGAAAAGATGGAATCCGGCGAGCTGACCGCCCGGCGGATCGCCGAATTGTATCTGGAGCGCATTTCCACGATCGACAAGGAAGGCCCCTATATCAATTCGGTCATCGAACTCAACCCTGATGCCCTGGAAATTGCCGACACTTTGGATGCAGAGCGCAAAGCCGGGAAGACACGCGGGGCCATGCACGGCATTCCCATCCTCATCAAGGACAATATCGATACGCACGACCGCATGCAGACCACCTCCGGTTCGCTGGCGCTGGAAGGTCACATTGCGGAAAAGGACGCGTTTATCGTGAAACAGCTGCGCAGGGCGGGCGCGGTAATTCTGGGCAAGACGAATCTGAGCGAGTGGGCAAACTTTCGCGGGAAACACTCCGTCAGCGGCTGGTCGTCGCGCGGCGGGCTGACGCGCAATCCCTACGCCCTGGACCGCTCGGCCTGCGGCTCGTCCTCGGGATCGGGCGCGGCGGTCGCGGCCAACCTGTGCGCGGCGGCCGTCGGCACGGAGACGGATGGTTCGATCATCTGTCCGGCCCAGACGAACGGCATTGTCGGCCTCAAGCCGACGCTCGGCCTGCTGAGTCGCAGCGGAATCATCCCGATTGCCCACAGCCAGGATACGGCCGGCCCGATGGCCCGCACCGTCGCCGACGCGGCCATCCTGCTCGGGGCCATGATCGGCGTCGACGGAGGGGACGCGGCCACGAAAGGCAGCCGGAAGCGCGGCGCATCCAACTACGCCAAATTCCTGGACTTGGAAGGACTTGAAGGGGCGCGGATCGGCGTGGCCAGGAACATGGCCGGCACAAATCCAAAGATCCTCAAGATTTTCGAAACCTGCATCGAAGTGCTGAAACGGCTTGGTGCGGTCGTGATCGATCCGGCCGACGTCCCGAACTTCGACAAGTTCAGCAAGACGGAGCTGGACGTCCTGCACTATGAGTTCAAAGCGGATTTGAACAAGTATTTAAAGTCGCTGGATGGGGAGGCGCGGGTCCACTCGATGGAAGATGTGATCAAGTTCAATGAGGAGAACAGCCATCGGGTGATGCCGTACTTTGGGCAGGAGCATATGCTCACGGCCCAGGAAACCAAATCACTGCGTGATAAAAAGTACCGGGACGCCCTGGCGAAGAACCTGCGCCTGACGCGCAAAGAGGGCATCGACGCTGCCATGCGCAAGCATAAACTGGATGCGCTTATCGTGCCCACGGGCGGACCCGCCTGGCCGATCGACCTGGTCAACGGCGATTCGATCAACTGGGATATGGAAAGCACTTCGCCGCCGGCCGTGGCTGGGTATCCGCACATCACTGTCCCCGCCGGATACATTTTTGGCCTGCCGGTCGGACTTTCGTTCCTTGCGCAGGCCTGGCAGGAGCCGGACCTGATCAAATATGCGTATGCGTTCGAGCGGGCCACCCAGTTCTGCAGGCAGCCCAGGTTTCTGCCAACGGCAAATCTGACGGCCTGAGAGCTTTCCACTAATCTCCGCTAATCTTCACCAATCTGTCTGCAAATTCGCGCGGATTAGCGCAGATTAGCGGATCCTCTTCAGTGATTTCCGGTGCTTCATCTGTAACCTGACTTGCCTTTGCCTCCGTTTGGGTCTATACTTCTTCTCGGAGAGAGTATGTCCGAAATAGACACTTCGACTTCCGCTTCGGCACGTGGCGCCAAGCAGCCACAGTCAGCGCGGCGGCTCAGTGCAAGTCTTGCACCGCTCCTGCCTGCAATTCAGCCATACATTCCTTTGGGCCGCTCGGGGCTTTTGCCTGCCCTGCACGCGGCTCAAAACGTCTATGGCTGGATCTCCGAACCGGTTGCGGCGGAAATTGCCAGGTCTCTGAATGTACCTCTGGCGGACGTGCATGGGGTCATCGAGTTCTATTCGCTTTTCTACAATGAGCCTGTCGGCAAGCGGATCATCCGAGTCTGTACGGATCAGGCCTGTGCGCTGAAGGATGCGGACGGAGTCCTGCGCGGTCTCTGTTCCCGGCACGGACTCGAACCGGGCCAGACGACCCGCGACCGGTCCCTGACCATCGAGGCGAGTCCCTGTCTGGGGCTTTGCGAACAGGCGCCTGCGGTGCTGACCATGGACGACAGACAATGGACCATTGGCCTATCGGAAAGCGATCGCCCATCGTCGCTGGTCTATGGTCCCATCCGTTTATTGACCGCCAATTGTGGGAATGGCACTACCTCACTCGCAAAGTATGGGAAGTATCCCGCGCTGGCAAAAGCACTGGGAATGAAGCCGGACGCGATTGTGGACGAGATCAAGTCCAGCGGGCTGGTCGGGCGCGGCGGCGCGGCGTTCCCCACCGGGATCAAGTGGGAGGGCGCGGCCAAGGCGCCCGGGCTCGAAAAGTACGTGATCTGCAACGCCGATGAATCCGAGCCGGGCACGTTCAAGGATCGCATCCTGCTGCTCGACGATCCGCATCGCACCGTCGAGGGGATGCTGATCGCAGGCTACGCCGTGGGAGCCCGGAAGGGCTACATTTACGTCCGGGCCGAGTATCCGTACATTGTCTCGGTGCTTGAACATGCCTTGAGCGAAGCCAGGGAAGCGAATTTGCTTGGAGAAAACATTCTTGGCTCAGGCTTTTCCTTTGAAATTGAGCTTCGCCTCGGCGCCGGCGCCTACATCTGCGGCGAGGAGACCGCGCTGTTCGAGTCGATCGAGGGAAAGCGCGGTTTCCCGCGCGTGAAGCCGCCTTTCCCCACCACTCATGGCTTGTTCGGCAAGCCGACGGTTATCAACAACGTCGAAACGCTCTGCAATGTTCCATTGATCGTTTCGCAGGGCGCTGCGGAATATCGAAAATTGGGCACGGAGAAATCGCCTGGCCCCAAGCTCTTCTGCGTCTCGGGCGATGTGACCCGGCCGGGCTTGTATGAAGTCCCCTTCGGTGTGACGCTGCGCGAACTGCTTGAACTGGCAGGTGGAGTGGCGGCCGGGAAGCATTTACAGTCTGTTCTATTCGGCGGCGCGGCGGGCGCGTTCGCGACTTCCGCGCACCTCGACGTCAAACTGACCTTTGAAGACCTGCGTGAGGCGGGCCTGCCGCTTGGGTCGGGTGTCGTCATGGTCTTTGACGAAACCCGCGACCTGCGCGACGTGCTGAAGCGGCTGGGGCACTTCTTTGCCCATGAATCGTGCGGGAAGTGCTATCCCTGCCAGATGGGGACGCAGCGCCAGAAGGAGATCCTGGATCGGATTGCGAAGGGGACGGTGCTCGATGAGGACTTTGCCCGCCTGCAGGATGTCGGCTGGACGATGACCGACGCCTCCCTGTGCGGGCTGGGTCAGACTGCCGCGAGCGCAGTATTATCTGCAATGAAATTGTGGCCACAGATGTTCGCCGGCGATCAAACGTTGAAGCTCCAACATACTGAACAATGAAGAAAGGTAAAAAATGACATCAAAGCAGCTGCCATCCACGGATGCCAAGGTCGCTGCAATCCCTGCTGCGCAGGAATCGATTGCGGAACCTGTCTCTCAAGTTTCTGCCGCACAGCCCGAACAGAAAGTCGTCAGGGAAGTTATCGCAGTACAGCGGCCAGTCCATCTTTGGTCGATTGTTCTCTTGCTCGGCCTGCTGTTTGACTTTTTGTTTTGGGAACAACCCGTAGGAGTAAATTTCGCGTTGTTCCTGGCTCTTTCTTTGTCCGGAGGCTTTTCTTTTTTGCTTTGGGAGAGGTATAGGCC
>JBAVVF010000770.1:0-2409 GCA_049697155.1 Anaerolineales bacterium | reverse complement strand
GATATAGACTGCTGAGTCGTCGATAAGATGAATCTTGCCGTTCCTGTCATAATAATACTTTTCATCGTAAGGATATGAATCTGGAGACCTTGGCGTATGACCCCAAACATTTTCACCATCCTCTTCATGTGATAAGAAATCTAGAAATTCCCAATGATCTTTAGGACTTAGGTGAATACCCTTGCGGCGGGCCACATACTTAATAAAAGCGGCTGGGTCTTCAGGAATGCAGTCTCCATGCTCATCCACATCGCTACAGGGCTTGTGTCCCGACGGATCGGCAAATCGAATTGGATTGTTAGTAACATAGCTATATCTGTTCCAACTCTGCGGATTGGCCGCGCCTGGAATGATTGTATCCGGCTGGAGGAAGCGGTTAATATAAGGCGAACTCGACCCCAATAGCCAGCAAAATATAAGTTTGGTAAAGTGCAGAGGTGTAGGGGTAAAGACGGTGCGCAAGCCAGAGTATGCTTGCACTTCAATAAGACAAGTCGAGCATTTCCCCGGTAATAGGATCTAGGTAAAAGTAATATGTATAATTTACTTCTAGACAATCTGAAATGGTTAAAACCCAGGCAAGGACGAATCGATTATCTACCCAGAAACGTCTTAAACTTAAATCACTACAACGCTCAGGAAATTTGAGCCAGAGTTCTTGAATATGCTCCTGAGCTAAAAACATCTTCATTGCCTCAACGCTATCTATCTTCCAATCCTCCTCCAAAATTGGAATTCCATAAACAAGAGGGAGGGCGCCTTCTGACAATTCACTTGTTACACCATCACTGAGTGCAGCCATAGTAACTAGCAGGTTATTATCCGTATCTGACATAGATCCAAAGAGAGCGACTATTGTTCCGCCATCTGTTTGAAAATCAATATCCACCTTCCCCATGTAGGCATCTCCTGCCCATTGCTGGGCTTCCGCCAATAAAAGCGGATAATGCTCCCGCAAGGATAATGCGCTAACTTGAGGTGTGGTCTTGGTAGCCGGTGAACACGCGCTGACCCCAAACAGAATAACCAATACTAACCCAAACATTTTTTTCAATGGCACAAGACACCTCCGCATAATTAGTCGGGCAGACCAATTGCTTCCTTAGTCATGAGTATCCATTCATAAGCAGCGAGTCGATCGCCATTATGAAAGCCGATTAAGTCGTTGTAGAAATCAGCTTTGGCTTTATCCAGCTCTTGATTATTCTCTCTCATCATCGCGTCAAGGTAATTTGCTTCGTAATTATTATAATTATTCGTATCTAGTTTTAACTCCCGCAGGAAGTAAACGTACACTGGATTTTGACTTCCTGCTCCTCCTCGTTGGATAATGTAATCATTATCCACTCCACCATCTACCCAAGCCTCATCATCCATTGGGTTATTCATTTGCAGTTCAGCAATCAAAGCAAGATCCCATCCATTGATTCCGTAGGCAAAATATGCCCAGTCGTCATAAGTCTGGGCACCTGAGTCTTGATACAAGACGGGGTCTGGATATACTCCGGTATACGGATCAGACAACTGGTCGATCACTTCCCAAGTGAGGCATTCAAGATCATCTGGCGAACAACCATTTGTTTCCGAATCTCCCTCATTCTTATTTTCGTCTTTATCGTTGTCAAAATCCCTTGGTTTGCCGTCCTTACAATAGTAAGGATCAGTGCATCCTTTCTTTCCTCTATAACCAAACTCATCTTCTATTTCTCTGTGACCGGCGGGGTCAGTATATCCGACAGGATTGTTCCTTACGTAGGAGTATCGATTCCAACTTTGCGGGTTGGACGGGTTCGGAATGATCGTATCCGGCTGGAGGAAGCGGTTAATATAAGGCGAACTCGATACGCACCTACGAGCAAAAACAAGTTATTAAGGTACGGAACAGAACCAAAAGCCAAGATATGGCGGGGACAGGAGTCCCTCGCCGAGCCGAAGTTCTGTAAGTGGACGAGCGAGAGCATTTCCTAATCTTGCCGCACTACCAAATCTTCAGATTAGATACCGGCGGAATTGGAAATTACTCCCTTTGCTTGAGAGCGATTGGTCCCGCCCATATCATAAGCAGCGCAATTACAATCCCGGCACCTATTCCTCCTAACTGCAAAACGCCAAACAGAAATCCTGACAGGATATATAACCAACTTTTCCATTTTTTGAGATCAAAACCATATCCTGTACCTATCGACGCAACAATTAAGAAGATAAAACTAATGAAATTCAAGAAGGTGTTCATAATCTCGCTCTTCCACGCGGATACTAAGGAAAGCAATCAAGAATTGTACTTATTCCGCAAAATACACCATGGTTATACCCGGATGCATATACATCAATCACAGCATCAACTATACCGAGGCTAGTGGTCTGTCCGGCTCCCCAAGTAGCTAAGGATGTCATACTGGATTCACTCAC
>JBAVVF010000769.1:0-6390 GCA_049697155.1 Anaerolineales bacterium | reverse complement strand
CGGCCGCCGAGAGCATGTACCCGCCGGGCTATCAGACCTGGGTGGAGGTCGAAGGGGTGACGCGTCCGCTCGAAGGCGCGATGAGACCGGGCCACTTCCGGGGCGTCACGACGATTGTCGCCAAGCTGTTCAACGCCGTCCAGCCGGACAAAGCCTATTTCGGTCAAAAGGATGCCCAGCAGGCCGCCGTCCTCCGCCAGATGACGCGGGATCTGGATTTTCCCATCGAGATCGTCGTCTGCCCGATCGTGCGCGAGCCGGACGGGCTGGCCCTGTCGAGCCGCAACGTGTACCTGGATCCCGAACAGCGCAAAGCCGCGACGGTCCTATACCGTTCGTTGAGCACGGCAAAGAATGCTTACGAAAGGGGCGAACGGGATGCAGAGAAACTGCGCCAGGTGCTGAAGGACGTGCTGGCGACCGAGCCGCTGGGCCAGATGCAATACGTCTCCTGCGCGGATTACGATACGCTCGAGGAATTGGATCGGGTGACAGGCAAAACCCTGCTTTCGATGGCCGTCTTCATGGGCAAGACCCGGCTGATCGACAATTTCGTGTTGGGATAAAACGGCAGGGGCAACCCATGAAACCAAACTACACAGCCTGGCAATATTGGTCCCGCCTCATCTGGGTCACGCTGGCTGCCATTCTGATCGCAGCGGTCGCGACGATCATCTGGATCAGCTACCAGCAAACGCTGAATTACCTCCATCCCGTGCGGCAGACCGCCTCGGGAGACTTGCTGCGCGCCAATGGCATTGAATTCCAGGACATTGAATTGATCACTGAAGATAATCTCAGGCTTTCGGCATGGTATACCCCGCCGCAAAACGGTGCCGTGATCCTGGTCGCGCACGGGTATGGAGACCGGCGCGCCGAGGACTTCTACGCGCTTTTCGCCGGTCATGGTTATGGTGTAATTGCCTAGGACTTCCGCGCCCACGGCGAAAGTGAAGGGGATTTCTGTTCGCTGGGGTATTACGAAACGCGCGATGCAAAAGCCGCCCTGGACTTTGTGCTCGCCCAGCCGGACGTCGAACACGTCGGGGCATGGGGCGGCTCGATGGGCGCCGTAACGATGATCCGCGCCGCGGCCCAATATGCCGAGATCGAAGCCCTCGTCGCCGACAGCCCTTTCGTCACCCTGGAAGAAGAAATGAACCTGCGCGTTCCCTTTCCGATGATGCGATCGCTGATCCGCTTCTTCGCGGAAAGACAGGCCGGCGTCACCCTCGATCAGGTCCGGCCTGTGGATGACATCGCGCACATCAGCCCGCGCCCGGTTTTCATCATCCAGGGTATGGGCGATGGGATGGTGCCGCTGGATTCAGCACAGCGCTTATATGACGCGGCCGGTGAGCCGCGCCAGCTCTGGGTGGAAAACGATGTTCCGCATTTGAATATGTATGCTTATTACAAAACGAGATATACCAAGCGGGTTCTCAAATTTTTCGACACATATCTGCTTGGAGAATAAAATGTAGTAAACGGCAGCTGCCGTTCACTACGAAACATTACGGTCCCCATTTCATCAGCCGGGCGGAGGGCGCCAGCCAGACGACCTCCTTCTTGGCGTCCGTGTAATATAGCTCGAGCACACCGCCTCCCGGCCCCCAATCCCGTGCGGGCGCAGTCGCCACGAGCACAAAGCTCGCATCCGGGGCCCAGAGGGACTCATCCATCAGGACAAAGTTTTCACTGCGCAGAACCCTGCGATCGGTCACACCGTCAGGCGCGGAGCGGACCAGCTCGAGTACCGGCGCATCGAAAGCTCCCGACTCGTTGTTATAAGTACCCAGGAAGAAATACAGCCGCCCATCGGGGGCAGGATGGAGTTCTTTCGGCAGGTTCAGCATTCCATCCCCCGCCTTCAGCATTCGGGTGACCGCGCCGCTCGCAGCATCCACTTTCCACACCTCACCCCATTTGTAAGCGGAGTCATGTACGCTGGCCACCCCGTAGAAACCTGAGCTGTCCGGTGACCAGACCGGCCCGCCATGGAAACTGCAGCAGTAAATATAATCTTCCACTTCCGCGTACCGCACCAGGGAATTTGTATCGGGATAATAGACCGCATGCGAGGGCAGGACCTCCCAATGCCCGAGCGCAAGGAGCAGTTTCATTCCATCCGGAGAATAGCTTTCCGGCGAATAGGTCTCGACGGGAAGCAGCGTACCGTCGCCGATGTCTTCGAATTGATCCTCGATCACAAGGCTGGAGGAACCTGTCAAAACCGAGTACAGATTCAATCCTTTATGGGCATACGCCAGGGTCTGTCCATCGGGGGAGAAGGTCGGGCTGTAGAATCCGCGCCCATCCGGATCGGGAGGTACATCCACCAGCACGCGGCGATTGGAGCCATCGGCATTGACCAGCACCAGCTGATTGTTCACTTCATAGGCCAGACTCCCGTCCGCCCGGGAGACATCGTAATCCCAGACATTGACCGGCTCGAAGGTGAGCTGTGTTCGGGTACTGCCGTCACGCTCCATACGATAGATCTGGGTAACCGCCTGGCTGTCGCTTCCCAGAAAATACAAGCTTTGCGGGAGGACGTTCAGCGTACCGGCAGCTTCAGGTGCCAGGGCCTGTAATGTCATGGCAACCGTGGTCGCCACTTCACCGGAGGAGGATGACTGGACTTCACCAGCTGTAATGCAGGAAGAGACGGTCACAACCGTGATGGTGAGGAGTAAAAAGACAATAAACTGTCGTACATATTTTTGCATGCCTGGCTCCCGATCGCCATCCTTAAAACAGACAAGGAGAAAGTATCTCCATGTCTTTGCTTGAACGATCAAACTATATACGGCGCTGCAGGTTGTTTTGTTCCCGCCCTATATGCGCATTACCTGGAAATTGACTGGACCGGTCAGGGCCCCCATTTCATTTGCAGGGCAGCTGGCGCCAGCACAACGTTCGGCCTGCCGTCGAGGAAAACGATTTCCGCCCGGCCGCCCTGATATTCTTCCGGAAACGAGGCGAGGTTTGCAACGACGAAGCTTGCATCCGGGGCCCATAAAGCTTCATTCAACAGCAGAAAATCCTGTTCACTGATCACGGCTCGTCCGGTCACGCCGTCCGGCGCGGAACGGACCAGCCGCAGGGGGAACCGCCCGTCGGGGCTGGCGGCCGCGGCGAAGAAGAAGTACAGCTGGCCATCCGGAGCGAGGTAGGCTTCGTCGGCTGCCTGGTAGCTGCTGTCCCCGACATAACCCGGGATCAGAGTCGTAACATTACCGCTCGCGGCATCCACTTTCCACAAACCGGCGCTGAACATGCCCATGCTGGGATTGGCAGCATACACGCTTGCACTGTCGGCGGACCATTCCGTACCGTCGCAGCAGATCAGGGCCCCTTCTCCGCCCACCAGCCGGATGAACTTGTTCGTTCCCGGATAGTAAATTGCAGAGGAAGCACCCTCATAGTAGCTGAGTGTGACGAGCAATTTTGTTCCATCCGGAGCATAACGCTCAGGCGAGTACATCTCGCGTGGAATGAATAAACCGTCGCCGAGATCATCGATCTGGTTCTTCATAATCAGGGCGCTTGCGCCGGTGGAGAAGTTGTAGATCTGCAGACCCTGGAATCCGTAGGCCAGACTCTGTCCATCCGGCGAAAAGACCGGGCTGCTGAGGTTATTCAGAAACGGGTTATTCACGTCCATGATACCGCCGTCCGCCAGGACCTGCCGGTTCGAGCCATCGGCATTGACCAGTACGAGCTGGTTGTTCGCCACGTAGGCAACACTTCCGTCGGCCAGCGAGACATCATAGTCACTTACATCGGCAGGCTCGGAAGTGATCTGGCGCTGAGTGACCCCGTCCGTTTCAATTCGAAAGACCTGCAGAAGTCCGGCGCTGTCCTTGTTGAGATAATAGAAACTGTGTGGAAGTGCTGCCGCCGCCGGGTCACCCGTTGCCGTGACGGTTGGGACAACGGCCGTACTCTCTTCGGGAGGGGCCAGCGCGGTGAGCGTCAGGGCGACCACCGTTCCGACCTGATTCGGATTGGGCGAAGATGGCGCGATAACCGTGCCACCATTCGGTGGCGCCGGCATGGCCGGCGGAATGGGCGAAGCACAGGCCAGCATGGCTGTCACCAGGAGCAGAAAAGCAAAAAATGTCCGCAAATGTTTGTTCATATTTACCTCACACGCAGGCGATTAAAACGCACAGAGACACGGAGATATTTTCTCAGCGTCTCTGTTGATTTCCCATGGGCCGTTTTGGGGATCAGGTTGTTCCCGCTCAGACCTGTTCGAAGCGCTCCACCGGGACCACAAATAGCGTCGCGCGCCTTTCACCGGAGGGCAGAGGCGTCAATTTCTGGCGGATCAGGTCAAGCGCCGATTCGACGCGTTCATCCCGCACGCCGAGCAGGAGGGTCACGACACCACTGCGCAGGAATCCACCGGTGGAGGCGATCCGGGTAATCCGGTATTTTTCAGACGTGAGCGCCTGCGTGATCTCATCCGAGTCGCTGTCTTTGACGATCAGAATAATCATTTTCATGGTCAATGCTCCTGACGATCAAATTTCTTCGAAGTACTCAACGGGTAACGCGAAAACGGTCGCACCGCCCACGGTAACAGGAACAGGCGTCGGCATGGGAAGCGGCGAGCCTTCGAGCGGCAGGGTCAGATACTCGATGCGCTGGCGGCAGGATTCTTCGAGAGACTTGAGCGCCTCCTCCTCCCGGCCTTTTTCGAGGCCCACCAGCAGGGTCGTGTTGCGGCGGCCCAGGAATCCGCCCGCGCTGGCCAGATAGACAACGGGCAGGTGCAGCTGCTCGAGGGCCCGCGTGGCCGAGTCCTGATCCTGCTCCTGCACGACCGCGAACAACAACAATTGTATCGAGGGAGCTTGCATAGCGACCTCCTCCAACGGAGTTAAAACCATCTATATAGAATAGTATACAGGATACTGGCAATTGCACAAGTAGTCAGCATGACCGGCAGACCACGGCGTATCCATAATTTTGATGTGATCGGTGTACGCGTTTTTTCGGAAAGCGTGGCCACAATAATGTTGGCCGTGGAGCCGATGATCGTCCCATTGCCGCCAAACCCTGCGCCAAAGGCCAGCGCCCACCATAAGGGCGTGATGTCCATGCCGGTCTCACCCAGCCCCCTGATTACGGGGATCAGTGCGATTGTGATCGGGACGTTGTCGACGACGGCTGAAAGCGCGGCAACGATCCAGATCAGGAGGACACCAAACAGGACCGGCTGGACGTTCGACGCGCCTTGAAACAAGCCGACAATCGATTCCAATACCCCGGAGGCTTCCAACCCGCCAACCATGACGAACAGCGCCGCAAAGAAAATCAGCACACTCCATTCGATTCGCTTCAGCACCTCGTTGAGGTCAGGCTGCACGACTACCAGCGCGACGGCGGCCGCGCCGAGTGCCACAAAAGACGGAGAGATATGCAGGATATGATGAATAAAAAACAGGAGGATCGCAGCAACCAGCACGATCAATATCTGGCGCGCAGTTTTGGGATGATTGAGAGTTTCGGCCGGGTTAAGTTTCATCACAGCTTTGGCATTGCGCGGTCGTTTGGAAAGTTCATCCTTGAAAAGATGCCGCAACAGGAATAATGCACCTGCCCATGCCACCATGACGATTGGCAGGGAATAGATCAGAAAATCAGCGAACGATAAGCCGGCCGCGGAGCCAATCAGGACGTTGGGTGGGTCTCCCACCAGCGTCGCGACGCCGCCGGTATTCGATAGTAACGCCTCCGTAACAAGATAGGGAATTGGGCTGACACCCAGGATCTCGCTGATCAGAATGGTGACGGGCGCGATCAAAACGACAGTCGTTACGTTGTCCAGGAACATGGAAAGGATGGTCGTGATGCTGCCCAGCAGCACGAACAGGCGGGCAGGTTTCCCTTTGGAAGCCCGGGCGGCCAACACGGCCAGATACTCGAAGAAACCGGTCGGCTCGAGCATGGCAACCAGGATCATCATGCCGAGCAGCAGACCCAGTGTATTGAAATCAATCGCCTCGAGCGCGGCTTCTTCGGAGTAAAAGTGCATGATCCTTCCGACTCCCACCATCAAGACTCCGCCGGCAATCCCGGTGATGGAACGATTCATCTTCTCGGAAAAGATCAATACTAGGGTTACCAAAAAGATCAGACTGGATAGTATGGCGGGAATAAGCATGTTTATTCCACTTTTGACCAGGCGGATAGAATGGCCGCTCCAATATCCACGCGCGAAGCCACCCCGACAAGTTTGTCTTCCTTTGTGACCACAGGCATGTCATGCAGTTTGTGCTGCAGCATCAACGCGTAGACTCGCAGCAAACCTGTGTCTTCCAGAACGCTGATCGCAGGACTCATCAATGTTTTGATCGGTCTATCGAGGGTCTTTGC
>JBAVVF010000768.1:0-1879 GCA_049697155.1 Anaerolineales bacterium | reverse complement strand
GGATAAGGTAAGGCAAAGGAACGCTGACTCACGCAAACGAACACAGATCAGCGCAAAAGGGCTCCCTGCGCCGGGGACGGCGCAGGTGTACCCGGTGCTCGCCGCCGGTACCGCTGCGCGGCATCTTCGAGACGGCGGCGTGAGCGAGTTGCCTGGGGTTAATCATGTTTGACTTTTCATCATACCTGGTCTAAACTCATCCTATGCTTGCGCGCGTCTATTCCTGTGCTGTCATTGGGCTCGAAGGCGTCATTGTTGAAGTGGAAGTGGATTACAGCAATGGCCTGCCGGCGGTCATCATCGTTGGCCTGCCGGATGCCGCGGTGCAGGAGAGCCGCGAGCGCGTCCAGACCGCGGTCAAGAATGCCGGCCTGAACTTCCCGCGTCATCGCGTGGTCGTCAATCTTGCTCCGGCCGCGGTCCGCAAGGAGGGACCGGCCTACGACCTGCCTATTGCGCTCGGCGTGATCGTCCTGGCAGGTTATCTTCCCCAGGAAGCCGTCGAAAGCACACTGGTTGTGGGCGAGCTTTCGCTGGATGGGGTGGTACGCCATACGCGCGGCGTTTTGCCGATGGCCGCGACCGCGCGTGCCAACGGCTTCAAGCGGATCTTCGTCCCCGAGGTGGACGCGGCGGAAGCGGCCCTGATCCCCGGCCTGGAAGTGATCCCGGTCCGATCGCTGGCGGATCTTTACAAACATCTATCCGGCCGCTGTTTGATCGAGCCGTACCAGCCCTCGCCCGGCGACCTCGAGCCGTTGTTCGTCCCGACGGACTTCAGCGAGATCAAAGGCCAGGAGCACGTCAAGCGGGCCCTCGAAGTCGCGGCAGCCGGGGGGCATAACGTGCTGATGGTGGGCAGTCCGGGGGCGGGCAAAACATTGCTGGCGCGCGCCCTGCCCGGCATCCTGCCGGAGATGAGCATCGAAGAGTCGCTGGATGTGACGCGCATCTATTCGGTGGCCGACCAGCTCCCGGCGGGCACGCCGCTGATCCGCCAGCGGCCCTTCCGGGCGCCGCATCACACGATCAGTCATGCAGGTCTGGTTGGCGGGGGCAATATCCCCAAGCCGGGCGAAATCTCGCTCGCCCACCGGGGTGTCTTGTTCCTGGATGAGTTCCCCGAGTTTGGGACGCGGGTCCTGGAAGTGATGCGCCAGCCGATGGAGGATAAGGTCGTGACAATCAGCCGTGCCAAAGGTTCGCTGACCTTCTCTGCGAACTTTCAGTTGATTGCAGCCATGAACCCCTGCCCCTGCGGCTATTACGGCGACTCACAGAAGCCATGCACCTGCGCGCATGCCCTGGTGACGAAATATCAAAAGCGGATCTCGGGCCCTTTGCTCGACCGCATCGACATCCACATCGAGGTTCCGCGCGTGGACTACGAAAAGTTGAGCGGCGATCGCATGGGGGAGACCAGTGCAGCAATTCGGGCGCGAGTACAGGCTGCTCGAAATATTCAGCAATCCCGCTTTACCAACTCCCCAACTACCAAGTCCCAATCTACCGACATCATTTGTAACGCCGACATGCGCGTCGGGGAGATAAGGCAGTTTTGCCGGCTGCAGGACGAGGGTCAGAGTCTGATGCGGGCCGCGATGGCGCAGCTCAATCTATCGTCGCGGGCCTATCATCGCATTTTGAAACTGGCGCGCACGATCGCGGATTTGGCTGGTAGCGAAGAAACCCAATCCGTGCATCTGGCGGAGGCCTTGCAGTACCGTCCGAAGATCATGATGGGGTAGGCGAGTTAACTTAACTCAAGTTGCTACCTAGAGTAGCTGGTATAGAAAAGTCCATGAGTTTGCATTACAGTTGGGGTATCCCGACCTCCAAAGTAAGGAAAAACTCATGGACACTCAAATTGTAGTCGTTT
>JBAVVF010000767.1:0-1744 GCA_049697155.1 Anaerolineales bacterium | reverse complement strand
CCGGAGAGGTGCAGGAAGTTAGAAGAAAGAAGAAAGAGGAAAGAAGCAGGGTGCGGCGCATGAGACGATTATAATTGCTTCAAAAGACGGACTGGAGGAAACATGGAATATCGGCATTTGGGAAAGGCAGGAATTCGCGTCAGCGAATTATCGTTCGGCTCGTGGGTTACCTTTCATAACCAGGCAGATGTCAAAGCCGCGGTGGATATGATGTCCGCAGCATATGAGGCGGGGGTAAACTTTTTCGATAACGCGGAAGTTTATGCCAACGGCAAGTCGGAAGAAGTAATGGGCGCGGCGCTTAAGCAATTGGGCTGGCGTCGGGGCAGTTATCTGATCTCTACAAAGTTCTACTGGGGCATCCAGGATGGGGTGAACGAGAAAAGTACCCTCAACCGCAAACGCCTCATCGAAGGGATCAACGGTTCGCTCCAGCGCCTGCAGCTCGATTATGTGGATTTGATCTACTGTCATCGCCCGGACAGCGCCACACCCATCGAAGAGACCGTCTGGGCCATGCACAATATCATCGAATGGGGAAAAGCCATCTACTGGGGCACATCCGAATGGGCCGCGGCCGAGATCGCGTCCGCCATTGAGATCGCCGAGCGGCATCACCTGCATAAGCCTGTCACCGAACAGCCCGTCTACAACCTGTTCGAACGCCATCGCTTCTCCCCGGAATACCAGCGGGTCTACCAGGAATATGGTTATGGTTCCACCACCTGGAGTCCGCTGGCCTCCGGTTTATTGACCGGTAAATACAGCCAGGGCATTCCGGCCGGCAGCCGCGGCACTCTGGAGGGCTATGACTGGCTGCATAAACATCTCACCGACAAGGAGAAACTTGCAAAAGTCCAGGCGCTTGAATCGATCGCGAAGGAACTGGATTGCACGCTTTCGCAGCTGGCACTGGCCTGGTGTTTGAAGAATCCGTTTGTGAGCACGGTCATTACGGGTGCAAGCCGCGTGGAGCAGGTGCATGAAAACATGAAGGCCGGGGAGGTCGCGCCCAAACTGACCCCGGAGATTATGGCCCAAATCGAGGACATCTTTAAGGGGAAAGAGGAAGATGACGAAGATTAGGTAAAGGCATAACTGGATCGAAACGAAGATGTCCGGCAGGGCCCTGCCGGATATCTTCGTTCGTGCTGTCTTTTCGCCAATAACCTTACAAAAAGGATAGATTCAGGGGTATTTCATGACATTTATCTCCCACCTTCTCAGTCCACATTAATGTCGACATGTAAAATAACCATGCATAATTTCTGCAATTTTGTCTCGTCTGCATCGGAGGTAAACGTGAGAATCAACAAGTTTGTGATTGGCGGCGTACTCATCCTGGGGGCCGTCGTCTTTTTAATTTGGACATCCACAACAGCCAGCGCCGAGTATTTCCTGACCATCGATGAGCTCAACGCTCAGCGATCCAGCATGGGGGATAAAAACCTGCGCGTCTCGGGCGCGGTGATCGGTGACTCGATCCAGTACGACACCCAGGGTCTGACCCTGACCTTCGAAGTCGCGCATGTCCCGGCCGATAACCTGGCCGTCGAAACGGAAGGTGGACTGGCCGAGGCGCTCCATCAGGCGGTGCTGGATCCGTCGCGCGCCCGTCTGAAGGTTGTCTATGAAGGCGTGAAACCCGATCTTCTGCGCAACGAAGCCCAGGCGATCATGACCGGCCATCTCGGGGAGGATGGCATCTTCTACGCGGACGAACTCCTGCTCAAATGCCCCACCC
>JBAVVF010000766.1:0-19952 GCA_049697155.1 Anaerolineales bacterium | reverse complement strand
CTCGTTGGAGCATGAGACGAAAGATAAGATCCAGGACTTAATTCCCTCCGGCGCTCTCAATGAGGGGACCCGCCTGGTTCTGGTAAATGCGATCTATTTCAAGGGAGATTGGCTGGAGGCTTTCGATAAGACTCGCGATGCGCCTTTTCACCCTCTGGATGGTTCTCAAGTGACTGTCCCAACCATGGAGCTTGGACAGAAATATTTTCCGTATGCTGACGGTGAGAATTGGCTGGCAGTTGAGTTACCCTACGCAGGTGAGGCCTTTGCAATGGTCATCATTGCTCCCGCGGCTGGCGAATTTGATGAAGTTCAGGCGAATATGGATTATCAATCCGTTTCTACGATAATTTCCTCCCTGAAGACAACCGGCATGGATCTCTCTTTACCGAGATTCGAATTCACCAATGCCTTTCGTTTAGCCGACCAGTTGAAGTCTCTTGGTATTTCTGATGCGTTCAGCCTTGATCGCGCCGATTTCTCGGGTATGACTGGTAAACGCGATCTCTATCTCAGCGATACCTTTCATAAAACATATGTGTCCGTGGATGAAGCAGGTACAACCGCGGCAGCTGCCACCGGACAGCAGTTTCAGCTGATCAGCGGTATCCTGGAATCAATTCCGGTTCACATTGATCGTCCTTTCATCTTCATCATCCGTGACCTGAAATCAGGACAGTTTTTATTCGTGGGCCGTGTTCTTGATCCCAGGCAATGACGCCCCTCTTCCCCAAACCTCGCCTCTCTGATAAAATACCATCCGCACGCCGAACCTTTTGATTTCCTTCAAGAAATGCCCTCGGCCTCCCCGTCGGGGGTTTTTGTGTGTATTAGACCATGGACGGTAGACGATGAAGTTCGGTCAATAGTCTATCGTCCATCGTCCCAGAATCCGAATATCGAGTAACGAATGCTAATCGAACGAACTGACTTAAGAAATATAGCCATAATCGCGCACGTCGACCACGGCAAGACCACCCTCGTGGACGGTCTGCTGCGCCAGTCCCATACCTTCCGCGACAACCAGCAGGTCGCCGAGCGGGTGATGGATTCCAACGACCTCGAACGCGAGCGCGGGATCACGATCCTTGCCAAAAATACGGCCATTACCCTGGTTGACCCTAAAACCGGGCGGCCCGTCAAGATCAACATCGTCGACACGCCCGGCCACGCGGATTTCGGCGGGGAAGTCGAACGCGTCATGAACATGGTGGACGGCGTCCTGCTCCTGGTCGACGCGGCCGAAGGTCCCATGCCGCAGACCCGCTTCGTGCTGAAGAAGGCCCTCCAGATGGGGCATAAGGCCGTGGTGGTGATCAACAAGGTCGACCGCAAGGATGCCGAGCCCTCGCGCGTCCTCAACGAAACCTTCGACCTGTTCATCGAGCTCGGCGCCTCCGAGGAACAGGCGGATTTCCCGATCATCTACGCTCAGGCCACTGCCGGGAAAGCGGGGCTTACCCCGGAACTTGGTCCGGACCTGGCTCCCCTGTTTGACATCATCCTGAACCACATCCCCGCTCCGAAAGTCGATCCGGATGCGCCTCTGCAGCTGCTCGTCACCATGCTGGGTTATGATGACTATCGCGGCGTGACCGCCATCGGGCGCGTCTTTGCCGGCAGGATCAAGGCCAATCAGCGTCTCGCCCGCCTGACGACAGACGGCCGCAACCTGCCCGAATCGGCCAAATATCTTTATACCTTCCAGGGCTTGAACAAGGTCGAGATCGAAGAAGCCAGTGCTGGTGATATCGTCTCACTGGCCGGACTGGATGGGATCGCAATTGGCGAAACGCTCGCAGATCCTGCTGAACCTATTGCCCTGCCAACCATTCGCGTGGAGGAACCCACCGTCCGCATGACGTTCGGGGTTAACACCTCGCCGTTCGCCGGCACGGAGGGGCGCTGGGGAACGTCACGCAACCTGCGCGAGCGTCTCTTTGACGAGCTGCGCACGAACGTCGCGCTGCGGGTGGAAGAGACCGAATCGGCGGAGAATTTCCTCGTCTCCGGGCGCGGCGAGCTGCATCTCGGCATCCTGATCGAAACGATGCGCCGCGAAGGCTACGAGTTCCAGGTCTCGCGCCCTGAGGTGATCTTCCACAAGGCCGATGACGGCGCGCTGCTCGAGCCGTATGAGGAAGTCCATATCGAGACCAGCAACGAAACCGTCGGTGTGGTGGTGGAGATGCTCGGGGGCCGGCGCGGCAAGATGATGGAGATGCATGACGTCGGTCAGGGAATGACGCGCATGGTCTACATCGCCCCGACGCGCGGCCTGCTCGGGTTCCGCTATCAGTTCCTGACCTCGACGCGCGGCGCAGGCGTGATGCATACCATCTTCCACGGCTACGATGAGATGGCCGGACCGATGTCCACGCGCACGACCGGCTCGCTGGTTGCCTGGGAAGCGGGTGAGACCACGGCCTATGCCCTCAAGAACGCTGAGGAGCGCGGAACCCTGTTTTTGGGACCCGGCGTTTCTGTGTACGAAGGCATGGTCGTCGGGGAGAACGCCCGCGGGCAGGATATGCCGATCAATGTCTGCAAGAAGAAGCATTTGACAAACATCCGGTCCTCGCGCGGCGACATGGAAATCCGCCTCACCCCGCCCCGGCAGATGTCCCTCGACGAGGCGGTCGAGTACCTGCTCGACGACGAGCTGCTCGAGGTCACGCCTGAATCCTATCGCATCCGCAAGCGCATTCTCCATACCGAGGAGCGCGGCAAACAGACGAAGAAAATCAAGGAACAGCTTGAGGAAATGTAGTTTGATAGTTTGATAGTTTTGTAGTTAGATAGTTCAGTAGTTGGGGAACTGTTTACGCTATGTCGAATGTCGTTTACGCCTGGTAGTTCATTAATGAATCAAAAGGTCCCGGAATGTTCCGGGACCTTTTCTGACTCGCAGAACCGACTAGCATCCTCCGATCATCACAGAACTGTTCAACGTCCCGGCGGGGCCAAAGACCTGCAGATAATATTCCACGCTGTCCCCAGCCGTCACATCGAGCGTATCGGTATACGTGGTTGAATTGGCTGGCAATTCAACGAGTAACTCGTCGTTCCGAAAGACCCGATAGCCTGCTTCATCGGTTGCCCGATCGTTCCAGCTCAGGGCGAAGGTTAGAGTTCCGGCATTACACGAGTATTCCCATTTGTCGACAATGAGCAATGGCCCAGCCGCTGGCGTCGGCGGCGGCGTGACAATTGCGACGGACCCATAATTGCCCGTCGCTTCTGCATACTCGCCCCACAGCCAGCACGCACCGCTTGGACTTTCATTGGATTTCACCAGCCAGAAATTCCCGGGTTCGTAGCGACCGGCAATCTCAAGTTTTGCTCCCGCCTGGTATGTGACGATGATGTCATACTCTGTGCCGGGGCCCGTGCGGCAGTTGGTCGCTTCCCTCAGGGTCAATGCTGGCGTCGCTGGCGGCGAAGCAGCGGGAGGCAGCGCGTCACGCTGGCAGGCAGTCAGGGATACCAATAGCATGCCACATAGCAGACAGATACCAAAGTTCCTCATCACAACCCTCTCCGTCCTCGAGCTTGAGCAGCGGTTAGTTGGAATCCCAGCAATTCGTTTGCATCACGTAGCTGGTTGCCGAACCGCCGGGGCTGTACACCTGCAGATAATATTCAGGGTCTTCTCCAAACTCCAGAGTCATCGTATCCACGTAGGAGGTCGAATTGGCGGGCAGCTCGGCAATCACCTCTCCGTCACGGAAGATCCGGTAACCGGTTTCGTTGCTCTCCTTGTCGGTCCACGACAGGGTGAAGGTCATTGTTCCGTTGTTGCACGCGAAATTCCATTTCTGAATGGACAGCCCGCCGGGCGGCGCCGCGCTTGCGGTTGGCGGCGGAGTGACGCTGGAGACGGCCCAGTAGCTGCCCGCGACGTCCACGTATTGGCCCCACAACCAGCAGGTGCCCGTGGGGCTCTCACTCGATTTGACGAGCCAGAAGTTGCCGGAATCATATCTGCCAACAATTTCCAGCTTCTTCCCGGATAAGTAGGTGAAGATGATCTCGTACTCCTCGCCGGGGCCTTTGCGGCAGTTGGTCGATTCCTTCACAGTCAGCATCGGCACGGAATAGGTCGGAGTAACCGTCATGGTTTGACCTGACGAGCCGGTTGGCGAGGGCGTTTCAGGCGTGCCGGAAGGCAAGCGGGTCTGCGTGATGGGTGGAGTGACCATGAAGGCCTGCACGGTCTGTGCAGCCGCGGTCTGGACTTCACCCGGCGGAGGAAACTGCTCGACGGGCATATTACAGCCCACCAGTACGAGCAGGAGGATCAATGCAAGGAGGGATTTATGATTTCGGATCATGGCAAGCTCAACAGCGCAGATTTGGCGCATGGACTTGATTTATTTTATCATTGTGTTTCGTCAGATCCTTAACGCTCCTCAGGTTTATTGTGTTCCTGGGCGGACTGGATTTGGAGGCGGAGTCGAAGCGCCGGCCAGAGGCGAGCCAAAAGAAATGACCCATGCCTCAGGAGACATGGGTCATTTTTGTGAGGAGAAGGATGCTATTCCGCTACCGGTTGATCCTCGTGCAGTCCACTATCAGCCGCGGAACTGGGCGTGGAGGGAGTGCCGCTGAGAGGCGGGAAGTTCCCCTTGCCTTTGACCGCATTGACATCTTCCGTGCTCATCGCATATTGCAGGGTGGAAAAGGCAACCGCATCCACGTTCACATCATAGGCGAAGAGATTGATGTTGGCGTAGGTGTCACAGGCCAGGTGATAGCATGGATCATACTGCTGACCGGCCGTGCCGCCCCACAGGGCGACTTCAGCGGCCGTCTTGATCCCTTCCGCGCCGGTGAAAAGCCCTCCGGAGGGGATGCCGGCCGCGATGAATGGCCCGTAATCGGAACGGCCGGAGAAATCGGTGCCTTTGAAGGGCAGACCTTTCATGGTGTAGTAGGCTTCGAAGGTCTGCTCGATTTCCGCCGAGCCGGCCGGCCCGGGACCGGCGCCCACCCCATCCGAATCATCGCCGTCATAGATAAAGAAGACGTGATTGGGCGAACCGATCATGTCAAAGTTGAGATAGAGCGCAATGCGGTCCCTCTCCTCGGCGCTCAGGTTGTTGACATAATAGGTCGAACCGACCAGATTGGCTTCCTCCGCGCCCCACAGGGCAAAGCGCACCTGGTTGCGGGGCTTGACCTTTGCCATCTGCTCGGCGACCTCCAGGATGGCCGCGGAACCGGAGCCGTTGTCCTGGATACCGGGGCCGGCGTTGACCGAATCGAGGTGCGCCCCAACCATCACAACGTTGTTCGGATCGCCGCTCATGGATTCAGCAATCACATTGTATGTTGTAGCAATGCCGCGGAAGATGTCGGTCTTGAGCCGCAAAACGAGGCCGGCGGTTGCCGCCAGCTGCTGACCCACGGCCTGGGTTACAGACGTAACCGGGATGTCCAGGCTGAACGCGTTTCCAAGTGTGCCGTTGATCGCGCCCGGAGCATTGTTGTAGATGACCACTCCGACTGCGCCGGCATTATAAGCGTTGGTCGCTTTGATTCCGAAGGTACAGGATCCGCGACTGATGAGGGCAATGTTCCCTGCCGGAAATCCAGCGAAATCGGCGGCTTCGCATCCGGGACTTGCATCTGCGGGCGGCGCTGCCAGGACAGTGACAGGCGCTGTCACATCTCCACTGCCCGAGTATGACATGATGTTGTTGTCGATGGGACCCCCGGACGGCGGGGCAACCTGCTCGAGAATGGACGGGGAAAGGACGATGAATGTTTGAAACTGGAAAGGCTGGACGGTCACGTTGTATCCGGCATTGGTGAAGACCTCCTCGGCATAGGCAACCGAGGCGTCGAAGCCGGGAGTGCCGGAAGTGCGGATACCGCCGTTGGCATCCGCAATTGCCTGAAGAGCAGCCTGGTGTTCGCGGGCACCCTCGAGGGTCACACATTCCAGTAATTTTTCCAGCGTATTATTGACGCGTGTATCGCAGGCTGCAGGCCCCGCCAGCGCAGCCGGCGCATAAGCCAGAGATATGGCCAGCAGGGTAAAGACGGTAAACAGACGAAATGCTTTGCTAATCATACGTTTCTCCTCTACCAATAAGTGGACTTCTACACATCATTTGCAAAGTTCGTGAGCCATCCGAATCTCATTTTGCCGTTCTACGAACTCACCTCCTTTCAAATAAAAACTGCCGGAGCAGAAATTCTTCGGCAGTATGGGGATCCCGCCACGGCGGGACCGATAGTCTTGACTCCCTACCCGATGACATTCAGCGGGCTGTCATTAAAGGGACCGAATGTGTCTAGATTATAGCAATCTGACATCCGAAATACAAGTAGGAAGTATGTCACAGCCTGGGATCACGATCTATGTATGGGTAAATTACTTGATCTTCTTGTGCGCCCGCCCGCCGATGCGGAAGAACTGCAGCCTGCCTTTTTCGTCGCGGATAAAATCCCCAAGCGCGTCCTTGTAGGGTTCATCCAGCCCGATGACCTTGTCTTTTTCATAGAATGAAAAGCGCATGGGCTTCATGGCAGGGCCCGGCGGTGTGTCGGGCGTCGGGAAACCTCCCAGGGGGATGTGATGATACATAAGATGTTTGCCCCTCACTTTGAGATCAAAACATTCCGTCCCAATGCGATACCGGCCGGTGAAGTTTCTAAGCTCGCCGGCGGGTGTTTCGATCGGTTTGGGAAGCTTTGATTTTGCGTTGAAATAAACTTCCAGGGCTCTGGCAAACACGCCCGAGGTGATGATGCCGCCGTCATCGCTGTTGGTCAGGATGGCCAGCGCAAAATCCTCGGCGGGAATAAAGAAGAAGTAGGCCTGCTGGCCGTGGGTCGCGCCGCCATGGGCGTAGATCGTCAGGTCGCCGACCTTGCGGATGAACCAGGTGATCCCCATCCCGCCGCGCGGACCCGCGTCGGCCTGCGGGACTCGCATCGCCCGCAGGCTTTTGCCGCTGATCACATCCTTCTTTCCGCGGCTCATGTGGAAGCGCGCGTACTTGAGCAGGTCGCGCACCGTGCTGACGACTCCTCCGACGCCGTTGCCGGCCCGCCCGATCGCCCAGGGCCGCGCCACCTCGACCTTTTCCTTCACCTTCTGGTGCCCGACGACGAAGCGATGCGTAAACAGGACGTCGCTTGGATAGAAGAATGACATTTGCAGCCCGATCGGATCGAAGAGCATCTCCTGCGCAGCCTGTTCATAGGGCTTCTTCGTCACGACCTCAATGATTCGAGAAGCGACGTTGAAGCCCGTATTGTTATAGGACCAGATCGTTCCCAGGGGCTGGACCTGGGGCAGCCGGGCAATGTCTTTCACCATCCTGTCCAGGGCATCCTCACCGTTGCCGAAGTCGTTGAAGTAATCCCCGACCCAGCCGCCCATGTGGGTGAGCAGGTGCCGAACCGTGACCTTTTGGGTGACTTTCCTATCCCGCAGCTTGAAGTCCCTGATGTACTTGCGAACCGGCGCGTCCAGGTCTACTTTTCCCTGCTCGGCCAGTTGCATGATCAGCGTGCCTGTGAACGTCTTGCTGATCGACCCGGTTTGGAAGAGCGTGTCGGGAGTCACCGGCAGTGGATGTTCCACATTCGTAACCCCGAAGCCTTCGGCATATTCCTGGCCCTTGTGCCAGACCCCAATGGCCACGCCCGGCACTTGCAGACGCTTCATTTCTGAAACGATCTTCTGGGCGATCTTTTTGAACGCCGGATCTTTTATGTGCGATGTTGAAAGATTCACGAGCAGCCTCCGCAAAACGACGGGCGCATACTCGCGGCCCGCCGTTTTCTATGTAATTGTGATCGCCTGTAATTATACGACTGTAATAACCGTCACGCTAAAAGCGTGACCTACTCTCCCGTGCCTTCCAGCCACGTGGACATATATTCCGACTTCTCATATTCCAGCGCCTGACTGGTGAGATTGAGCGGATAGAAGGTATCCACCATAACGGCGAGTTCCCTGGTCTCTTTCTTTCCAATCGAAGCTTCCGTCATACCGGGCTGGGGGCCGTGCGGCAGGCCATAGGGATGCATGCTGATGTCACCGCGGTCGATGCCCTTGCGGGACATGAAATCACCTTCCGCGTAATAGATGATCTCATCGGAGTTGACGTTGGAGTGGTTGTACGGCGCGGGGATGCTCTCCGGATGGTAATCAAAGAGCCGCGGCACGAACGAGCAGACGACGAAGTTATGGGCCTGGAAGGTCTGGTGGACGGGCGGCGGCTGGTGCACGCGTCCCGTGATCGGCTCGAAGTCCTCGATGTTGAAGATCCACGGGTAAAGATAGCCGTCCCAGCCGACCACGTCGAAGGGATGGTAATCCAGGACGTGTTTGCTGAGCCGGTCGCGGACCTTGATCCGCACTTCGAACTCGCCGCGCTCGGTGTGGGTTTCGAGCTCCTCCGGCAGGCGGATATCCCGCTCGGTGTACGGGGCGTGTTCGAGCATCTGCCCGAACTCGTTCCGGTAGCGTTTGGGCGGCTCGATCTGTGAAGGGTTCTCGATGGTAAAGAAGCGCGCTTCGCCGTCATCCAGGTGCATCTGCCAGGTGGTGCCGAAGGGGATGACGATGTAATCGCCTTTGCGGAACTTCAGGTTGCCGAACTGTGACTTCAATGTCCCGCTGCCTTCGTGCACCCACCAGGTCTCGTAGGCCTGTGCGTTGCGATAGAAATAGTCCATGCTCTGGGAGGCGCGCGCGATGCCGAGGATCACATCCCGGTTGGCCAGGAGCGGGATGCGCGCCGAAACGGGATCCGTTCCCAGCGGCGCGTCGGCGGTCCGGAAGGCGCGGTGACGGATCGGGCCGAAGTCCACCGTTTCGGGCAGGCGCGAGCCGAGATCCTCCACCTGTTTGACGCGCGGCGGAAGAAAGTTGTGATAGAGGGTCGATTGAAGGGAGGAAAATCCCTCCAGCCCCATCAATTCTTCACGATAGAGTCCTCCATCCGGTTTGCGAAACTGGGTATGACGTTTGTGGGGGATCTGCCCAAGCTTATGGTAAAAGGGCATGGTACCTCCTTAAGGGTTTGTCACAAGAATAGATGTGATCAGTGCATCCAGCGCATCAAGTGATGGCAAGTATGCATCGGGAGCCAGTGAATTCAGTTTCTGGGTGACAGAAATATAGTAGACCTCGTTCGGTCCGATATCTGCGGGGAAGGGCACGCCGTCTGGCGGGACAGCCGCTTCCGGTTTCTCGTCCTCCGGGAGAACGGGCGCCGTGATGGGCAGGATGGCGATCAGGTAATACCGGCCGTCGCTTGTCAACCCCTGGAAGTGATAGAACAACTCCCGATTATTGACCGGCGCGGAATACTGGGCATACTGGGTCAGCGCCCGCACGCCGCTGCCATTCTGGAACGGAACGATTTTCATGTTCGCCGCGAAGACGGGGCCGGCATTGAAGAAGGGCACGACCGGCAGAGTCTCCTGCAGAAGCGCCGAGCCTGCGACGATCTTCCTGACCCGATCGATCTGTTCCGCTGCGCCCGATTGGACCTGTGCATATTCATCCGCCGGATAAATGAAGATCTCCGGTTGATGAAATTTGCCCTGGAGCTGGTACCCCGTCAATGTGCATTTCACATGTGCCGGCGCAACGCCCCAGGGCGCGCCGCTGTCCTCGCCGACGGCCGGCACGGACTCCGCATTTACCCCGCCTGCGGCTCCCGTGGGAATGACAAACGACACATTCTCGCAGGAAACCGATATCCCGCTAATCTGCGTGGAAGCCTGGGTGGCCGCTTCACTGGCCGCGGCGGTGAGCGCCTGCATGGTCCCTGCAACAAAGGTTCCGACATCATCCACCTGTACCTGTGTCGGCGTTGTCGGCGTTCCCAAACCAACCCAGCCTCCAAACGTACAAGCCAGTGTCATGATTGCCACCCCGAAAATTGCGTACAATGTTTGCTTTTTCATGTTCATCCCTTTTCTCAGTTCTTTGCCCTCGAATTTTTGAAACATTGCCTAAGCAACAGTGTTCCTCAACACTCCGATCCTTTCGATTTCCAGCTCGACGACATCGCCGTGATCCAGCCACGGTCCCTGGAACTTGGTTAGCTCGAGCAGGCAGCCCGTGCCAACCGTCCCGGAGCCGATCACATCCCCGGGGTTCAGCGTCACGCATTCGGAGACGCGGGCGATGATCTCTCCGAACGACCAGTGGATATCTTTGAAGTTGCCTCTGGAAAATTCTTTGCCATTGATCCTGGCGGTCATTTCGAGGTCATACACGCCCGGGCGGCCGACCGCCTTGTCGGCGAGCGAATCCTCCGTGACGATGACGGGCCCGAACGACGAGGCGAAGTCCTTGCCCTTGGCCGGCCCCAGTCCAACGATCATTTCCTTGCGCTGGACATCCCGCGCGGACCAGTCGTTGAATATCGTGTAGCCAAATATATGTGAGGGGGCATCCTCGGGCTTGATGTCCATGCCTCCCTTGCCGATCACCGCTGCGATCTCCAGTTCATAGTCCATGGCGCTGGTGTAGGGCGGGTAGGGGATTTCGTCCTCGGGCCCGAAGACCGCATTGGGATTCGTGAAGTAGAAGACCGGGAATTGATACCATTCTTCGGGCACGTCCCGCCCGCGGTTGCGGTTGGCGGTGACGACGTGCTGCTCGAAGGCGTAGGCATCCCGCAGCGTGGTGGGTTTCAGCGGCGAGAGGAACCTGACCTCGTCGAGCGCCAGCGCCTCTTTCGAGGCCCGGCTGGCAGCTTTCGCTGCGCCCGCGGCGATGACCGCCTGCATGTCTGGATAAGGCAGGGTGTGGACGCGGTCCTCCAGGACGAGGGCCGGCTGGGACGACGCGCGCCCCGTGGAGATGGTTGCGAATTTCATAGTTTCCTGGTTCTGTCATTGCGAGGAGTGGCGCCAAAGCGCCACGACGAAGCAATCTCCTCGCCACTGAGGGTTGCTTTATACCCGTGGTCTCGATACGCCGCTCCGCGGCTACTCGACCAGCAGTCGCTCGCAACGACATGGTTGTTAGAGGTTGCCTCTGCGTTCCTGCTCCATCTCGATCGATTCGAACAGGGCCTTGAAGTTGCCCTTGCCGAATCCCTGTGAGCCGTGGCGCTGGATAACTTCGACGAACATCGTCGGACGGTCCTGGATGGGGCGCGAGAAGATCTGCAGGAGATAACCTTCATCGTCACGGTCGACCAGAATGCCCAGGTCGTGGATGGCTTTCATGTCCTCCTTGATCGAGCCGACGCGGTCGGGGAGCATCTCGTAATAGGTGTCGGGCACGCGCAGGAACTCAACGCCGCGCGCCCGCAGGTTCTCGACCGTCTTGAGAATGTTGCCGGTGCTGATGGCGATGTGCTGGACGCCCGGCGTCAGATAGTAATCGAGATACTCCTCGATCTGGCTCTTGCGGCGTCCTTCGGCGGGCTCGTTGATCGGGAACTTGACGCGCCCGTTTCCATTCTGCATAACCTTGGACATGAGCGCAGAATACTCGGTGGAAATATCCTTGTCGTCGAAGTGCAGGAGCTGGCGGAAGCCCATCACCTGGTGATAGAAGTTGACCCAGTGATTCATCTTGCCAAGCTGCACGTTGCCGACCATGTGATCGACTGCCGCGAGCCCGGTCGACTCGGCTTCGTATTCGATCGCCTTATAAGTCGGGGCAAAGACACCCTTGTAATCGCCGCGGTCGACAAAGACGTGCAGGGTTTCGCCATACGTGTAAATTGCGGAGGTGCGGTAAATGCCGTGATCGTCCTTCTCTTCACGGGGCATCCATGCCGACTTGCCGCCGCGTGAAGTTGTCGCCTGCCAGGCTTTTTCGACATCGTCCACTTCCAGGGCGATCATCTTGACGCCGTCGCCGTGGACCAGGTGGTGCGCGGCGATCTCGTGCGTGGGCGCGTACGCCGCACTGACAACAAACCGCGCCTGCCCCGACTGCAGAACGTACGAAGCAAAAGCGCGGTTGCCCGTTTCAAGCCCGGAATATGCCACCGGCTTGAACCCGAAAGCCTTCCACCAGTAATACATGGCGTGTTTGGCGTTGCCCACGTAGAAATGGACGTGATCTATGGATTTGATCTGGAGGAAGTCCGCTTCCTCCGTGATGGGACGCGACGCAGCGTCCGCTGCGGGTCTGGATACAGTCGTAGCCATTGAGCCTCCTTCGGTTGGTCTATTACCGCTATCTCATAATTTTCTAAACTTTGGGAGTGCAGTGAGGCTATGTATTCAAACTTTAGGTGATTACGCGGTACTATGTAAGATTTTACGACAAAGGAGGTCTGATTGCAAATCAGAGAGCGGTTCTCTTGCCGCGAATTTGCGTGAACAGGTTAAGAAATCCGCGCAATTTCGTGTAATCCGTGGCGAAGGTTTTGGAATATCTGGTTTGTGTCCGACAAAAATTCTAAACAATTCCTAACCTTATTTGACCCGGACGACCTTCGCCCCTGTCATTTTCTGCAGGTCGGCCGTTTTCAGCTCGAAGATCGCGTTCGGAGTGCCCGCCGCGGCCCAGATGGTTCCATACTGGAGGAAGTCCTCATCGAGATAGGTTTCCAAGGTTTGGGGATGGCCGACGGGCGGCACGCCTCCGATCGCGAAGCCGGTAACGGTTCGTACGAAATCGGCGTCCGCGCGCCCGATGGCTTCTCCCGCGTACTCGCTGAGGCGCTTCTCATCGACGCGGTTCGCGCCGCTGGTAAGGACGAGGATCGGTTTACCTGAAACCTTGCCTTTAAAGATCAATGACTTCACGATCTGGCCAAGCTCACAGCCGGCCCGCTCTGCGGCTTCCTGTGCGGTGCGCGTGGATTCGGCATGTTCGATCACAATGTAATCGAATCCCAGGGCCCTGATCTGGTCCTGGACTTTTTGTGCGGAAGGGGAAAGAGTTGGCATCTGCTAATTATAAACTGACTATCTTTTCGGGAGGTTTCCGGCTCTGCTACAATTGCTTCCACCGGTTGAAATATGAAAGGAAAAGAATGCCCGACAGCAAAACTGTTTATGCCCGGCACGGAAATGAATACCAGTCCCTCATCGCGCGGGAGGATTATCAGGGGAATATTCCGCGCGCAATTAACCAAATCATAAACGTGGATGGCTTGGATGTCCTCGATCTCGGCGCGGGGACCGGGCGGCTGACGCTGATGCTTGTGCCGCGGGTGAAGTCCATTCGGGCGTTCGATGCCTCGGCCGAGATGCTGCGTGTCTGCCGGGAAAGGCTTCTCGCAAGCGGATTATCCAACTGGCAGGTGGACGTGGCGGACCATCGTCAGCTTCCGGTGGACGATCACTCCGCCGATCTCGTCGTCTCTGGCTGGAGTGTAAGCTATCTGGCGGTGTGGCATCCGGAACGGGCAGATCAAGAGTTGGGTAAATGGCTGTCTGAAATGCAGCGTGTCCTGCGCAGGGATGGAACGATCATCCTGTTCGAATCGCTCGGCACAGGCAATGAGGAACCGGTCCGTTTGGAGCATGTCGAATCGACCTATCAATGGCTGGAGTCCCATGGATTCCAAAGCCAATGGATCCGGACGGATTATCGGTTTGAATCGATCGAGGAAGCTGAGTACCTTTCACGCTTCTTCTTCGGTGATGAGTTGGGGGATAAAGTCAGGCAGAAGGACTGGGTCATTCTGCCTGAATGTACGGGGGTATGGTGGAAAAAGCTGGAGTAGAGACCTTCACCGGGAGCCTTTTAGCCCGGCCAGAGCATGGGGGCCATCACGGAAACGATCACTGCGACGATCAGCGTCAGTGGAACGCCGACCCGTACGAAATCCGAAAACTGATAATGGCCAGGTCCATAGATCAGCAAATTTCCATGGTGTCCGATGGGGGTAAAGAACGACGTCACGGCCGCCATGGCGACCGTGACGACAAACGGTTCCGGCGGGAGATCGAGACCGCGCGCCAGAGCGATCGCGATGGGCCCGAACAGAGCGGTGGTCCCCGCATCGGACATGATCTGGGTGATGAGACCCGTCACAATAAAGAGTGCCAGCAGGATCCAGCGGATGCCCCAGCCCGATACCAGCCCCTGCAGCCAGCCCGCCAGCAGATTGGCCGTGCCGGTCTCCTGCATGGCCAACCCCAAAGGAATCGCGCCGGCGATAAAAATGTAAATGCGCGCATCGATGGATTGGTAGGCCTGTCCTGCCGAAATACAGCCGCTGAGGATCATCACCGCTGCGCCCGTCAGAAAAGCAATCTCGATGGGAACGACATTGACTGCTGCCAGCGCAATGGACAGCAGCATGACGGTCCCTGCCAGCCGCGCCTTGTGCAGAGGCTTTGGCTCGCCTCGAAACGGCACAAGCATCAAAAAGGACCGGTCTTCCGAGATGCGCTGAAGTGAGTCGGTATCGCCCGTCAGGACCAGCACATCGCCCTCCCGGAGTTTGACACGTGAGAGTTCCGTTCGCAGCCAGCCTTTGCGCCGCCAGACACCCACCACCAGGACACCGTAATTCTCGAGGAAATCGATCCTCCCGATCGTCTTGCCGATCAGCTCGGAGCGCGGCGCCACGACGGATTGAACCAGCCGTGAGGACAATTCATCCTTGTTGCTATCATTCTCCTGGGAAGGTGAAAACGTCTCTTTATATTTTTCCAACGGCTGGAGCGCAATGCCGCGTTCCTGTTGGATGGTAGCCAGCTTGTCCGGGCTGGTGCGGATCACGAGGACATCCCCGGCCTGCGTCTTCTTGCTGCCATACGGTCTGTTGCGCGGCCGACCGTTCCGGTACCAGGCCGATACTTTGAAATCAACGGGCTGTTCTTCCTCGACCTCCTGAACCGTTTTGCCGAGCAGCGGTGAATCGGGCAGGAGCACCAGTTCCGTGTAATAGCCTTCCAGGCGAAAGTGATCGACCGAATCATCATCGCCTTTGCGGTCGGGAAGCAGAAATCTTCCGGCGACCAGAAAGAAGATGGCTCCGGTCAGCGACAGTACCAGTCCGATCGGTGCAATGGAAAAGATTCCCAAAGGACTCTGACCCGCCTGTCTGAGCAGACCATTGGCAACCAGAAACGCCGGCGCGCCAATGATCGCAATGGCGGTACCCAGTGAGGCCGCGAAGGCCATCGGGATCAATAGCTTCGACGGTGCAATCTCGTTCTCGCGAGCTATAGTCAATATGATCGGGAGCATGATGGCAGTCAATGCCACGTGACCGGTGAAGGCCGACAAAAGGGCGACCGAGGGCATCACGACCAGGATGATGCGTGCATAGCTTTTGCCTGCGAGCACCTTGATCAGGTTCCCGAGCCGTTCCGACAGCCCGGTGTGATACAACGCCCCGCTGAGTACAAACATTGCGGCCAGGATGATGGCGGGCTCACTGCTGAAGCCTGAAAGGGCACCCTCCGGGCCAAGTACACCGCTGAGCCCAAGCGCAGCAATGATCAGAATGGCCGTCAGGTCGATGCGGATCCATTCGGTGAACAGCAGAACGATGGCCCCTGCCAAAATGACAAACAGAAAAATTTGATTCGCTTCCATACCGCCAAACATCTTAAATGCTCCTCGTTTGCCGTAACAGTTAGAATTAACGAATTTCCAGCCTATGGGGAGATGGATAATGTCGGGGTAAGATGGCCCACCAGCCGCGCTGTTCCTATTTTATCAGTGCTCCCGGATAATTTCCAAGCGTATCGAGGATGCGTTCCGGGTGCCTGCCGAGCATGTCCAGACCCTGGATTTCCTCCAGGCTGAAGTATCCGAAGTCGGTCGTTTCATTGCTCAAGCTGAGCTGGCCGCCAATGGACTCCGCTTCGAAGTGCAGTGCTACGATCTGGAACTTGTTTCCGTCGGGATAGATGACCAGCTGGTCCGGATCGCTGTAGATGCCGACCAGACGCTTGACGCGGATGTTTAAGCCTGTCTCCTCCCAGACTTCCCTCTCACACGCCTCCGCCGCGGACTCGCCCGGTTCCATGCCCCCGCTCGGCAAACACCATTGGCCGTTGTCCGCGCGGCGGGTGAGCAGCACGCGCCCCTGTTCATCGAAGATCGCGGCCGAACAGCCGAGGCGGATCTTGCCTTACTTTCCTAATCTTTCACCATAGAGAACCTGAGTCATTTTGGGATTCCTTTGTTTTACGAAAACCTCTGATTATCATGTGACTCAAGGATAAATCATAGTGAATGGCGTGGGTAGGGTTTTTTTCTATAACATTTTCTCTGCTTTTCCGTTAAAAAGATTAGCGCGGCAGGTCTTTGCCGCGTAATTCAGAGACGGAGGTCAAGATGACCATTCGAAACTCGAACGATGCTGACCGCGTTGAACAAGTCAGAGTCCAACGGCATGGTTCTTCCGAATATGTAGAGCATGTTGTGGAAAATTCGGCTGCCGCGCAGCGGGCGTTTACGTATCAGGTCACCGGGTTCTTGTGGCTGATGTTTGGCGCGCTGGAAGCCCTGCTTGCCCTGCGCCTGATCCTTAAGCTCCTGGCGGCCAATCCAGGCAATCCTTTTGCCCAGGTGGTCTACGGGTTGTCGGATATATTCGTCTGGCTGTTTATCGGTTTGACGGTTACGCCCTCGGCGGCAGGGATTGTCGTTGAGATCCATACTGTGGTTGCCATGGTCGTGTATGCAATTCTGGCCTGGCTGTTCATCAGTGTGGTCCGGCTCCTGCTGTACCGGCGGACGGAGCGCTCCGTAACCATCGAACAGCGCGAGCACATGCGCTAAATTGTCTGTCAGGCCTGGGGGGTAATGAACGTGCCGTTCCGCAGTTCGCGCAGGGTCTGCTGGATCTCTTCGATCGTGTTCATCACGAAGGGACCATAGGGAACGATCGGTTCCCTGAACGGCGCGCCTGCCATGAGCATGAAACGGACGGGATTGTTTTCCGTCTTTACCCGGATGTGATCACCTTCACCAAATTTGACTAACTTCACAGACTCGATCGTTTGGTCTGCAAACACGCCCTCGCCTTCGAAGACATAGGCGAGGGCCGTGTGTTCATCTGGAAGGGGTTGCACCCACTCTTGATCGGGAGCGATTTGAACGTCAAGGTAGAGAGGCGCGGCGGCAATTTCAGTGATCGGCCCCGCAATACCCTCCACCTGGCCCGCGACGACGCGGACCCTGACCCCATCCTTTTCGTAGGTGGGAATCGCCGCGGCGCTGACTTCCTGATAGCGCGGCTCGCTCATTTTGAGATGGGAGGGGAGGTTGACCCAAAGCTGGAAACCGTAGATGGTTCCCTCGGGACCGCGGCGCGGCATCTCCTCGTGCAGGATGCCGCGACCGGAGGTCATCCACTGCACGTCGCCGGGACCGATCAGGCCGGAGTTGCCGAGGCTGTCACGATGGTGCGTGGAGCCTGCGAGCATATAGGTGACGGTCTCGATGCCGCGGTGCGGGTGCATCGGGAAGCCGCGCAGCGGCCCCTCGAGCGGGTCGTTGAAGGCAAAGTGATCGAAGAGCAGAAAGGGATCGAATTCGTTGCTGACGCGCGGCGCAATGGAGCGCCGCAGCCTGACACCGGCGCCCTCGATGGCGGTCTGCGGTTCAATGACTTGGGAGATACTTCTAAGATTGTTCATATGGATAGGGATGTGGTGAGAAGCGAGGGTATTACGTGGACTTCAACAGTCGAATCAAGGAGGGAACCGTCAGGGAAACACCGCGCCATCGGTTTCTCCAGGTTTTGTTTCTCTGTCATCAACTTTCGATTAACAACTTTGTATCATGCGTCAGGGAACTCCAAATCTCATAGGATTGTTCCAGCGTTTTGGCATTCCCTCCCAGTGCAACCACCTGGCACAAACGCTGTTCACACTTCGCAGGCTTGACCTTGAAATCCCGTAGATAAGCTTCTGAGCGTTTCCGGCTCGGGAAATACTCCCGGTTCAAGGCAAACAAAGCCTGCAGGAAATGATCGAGTGCCAGCTCCAATGCGAAGTGGAAAAAGAACACATCCTGGCGTGCGACTGCCCGCTCCAGATCCTCCACGTCATCGAGTGCTTCCATATGATGATCGATCACGGCCAGTGCCAGCTCTTGAGGATACTCCGCCAGACGCTCCTTGAAAGAGGCGAGAACACCGTCCGGGTCATAAAACACCCGCATGGTCCTCCACATGGCGCAGCGGCCCATGGGATAGTAGTAACTGTCCAGCCGCCCCAAATGCCGGCCGGACAGGATTGCTTCCAGCTCGGTGTGTGCCTCGGCAACCGTAAAATACAGGAGCCACGTTTCTATACCCTCCACGGACAGACAATCTCCCTGCCCCCAATGACCGCTTTCGAGCTTTCCGATTTCAGCCTGCTTGACCGTATCCGCAAGCGACATCAGCATTGCCTGCCGTTCGGACGGGGCAGGGATTTCGCTGCAATACACGAAAATATCGATATCGCCTTCGCCCGGCTCGGGAAACGGACGCTCGCCTCCACTCGCTCCAAGAGCGCGGATTGAGTGGAGGCGGGCAAGAGCGTTCACCAGAGAGTGTGTCGCGGTTTCAATATTGTTCGGCATCTGTGTATTCCGCTCTTCAATTCGTTTCGAGAGTGCTGCGCGAAACCAGCTGTCATCCTTGTCAAGGCTGAAATTGTGGGCTGCGGCCCGGCCCAAGCGCCAGGATCAGTTGTCCTGTCTGAGCCGAGTAAAGCTCCACATTCGGGTTCATGTCCTGGAATCCATCCCGATAGTGCGCGGCCGCGATCATGGCCCCGCTGCGATCCATGCTCAAGCCATGGAAAAAGCCTGGGACGATCGTCCGCTCGCTTCCATCGAGTCCAATGATCGACATCTGCGGCCCGGCCAGGACCTGTCCCATGGCTGGGCTGTTGATATTGCAGTCCACCACATTTCCAAGAACGACCAAAGCATCGCTGGCCGGGCTCCAGGCATAGCTCAGTCCGACATGATAATGTTCCTGGTTTGTGTCGATGGCAGTCTTCAGAGATGGGCTGACCAGTTCCTGACGGTTACTGCCGTCGGGATTGCTCACGTAGTAGGCACCGGGGGAAGCACAGGCGCTCAGGTGGTACGATGTGGAAAATGCCAGCCGTGTTCCATCGCGCGAAAAGCTCAGGTCGTAGGGCAGGCGCGCACCCTCAACCGGTGTCCCGCCCGGGAGAGGGGTACGTGTGCCGCTGCCATCCAGCGCCAGCGATTCCAGTGTAAAGGTTGTATTGCCCGAAGCTCCCATGTTATTGCGATCCGTGCCAGCCACCACCAGCGACTGCCCATCGGGTGCGAAGGCCGGGCGGCCCCAGGCGTAGTTCGTTTCGAAGGTCAGCTGGCGCGGTGCGGGATGATCGATCGTTGTGACCCATATGTTATCGTCCGGAAATGTGCCGCCGATGTAGGCGATAGACTGACTGTCCGGCGACCAGGCCGGAGCGCTGCCCGGTCCGAGGTCCGTGGGGGAGCTTTGACCGAGCGCAAAGATGTAAAAGACATGCGGCTCGTCTGCGGCCGCTGAGACAAACGCCACAAACTCACCTGAAGGTGACCAGACGAGATCCGACACCTGATCGCTTTCGCCCGTCATCGTGTACTGGGTTGTGCCGCCCTGCACACCGTTCGTTACATCGGTGACCAGTAACTGCTCATCGCTTTCGTAGGCGACGAATTGCTGCCCGGAGTCTACGGGCTGGGTAGCTGTCGGCGAGGGCTCCTCGGTGGGAGGAGTCTCAGGTACGAGAGGATCTGTCGGGGTTGGAACGGAAGCCGCCGCCGTCTGTGTTGCAGATTGATTGAGGGCCTCCTGCGTGGCGGTCGCGTTCACGACCGGCGTTACGGGGGCGCAAGCTGTCACGACCATAAGCGCAGAAATATAAAGAACGTTCAGTAATTTCCCTGTTTTCATTCAAAGATCCTTTAATGAAGATTATCGATCAGCGGAATAGTAGGTTTTTGATTTGGAGGAGTACACGATCCAGAGCGCCAACGGTGCTGCCAGGGGCATGGTCGCCGTCAGCGCGGCGATGAG
>JBAVVF010000765.1:0-13276 GCA_049697155.1 Anaerolineales bacterium | reverse complement strand
GTGTAGGTGAGCGCCGCCTAGATCAGCAGGATCGCCAGGCATTCGACGAAGTTCGTGACCACCGTCGCGTTCTCGAAGGGATGCGCCGAGTTGACGTTGAAGAAGCCGCCGCCGTTCGTGCCCAGTTGCTTGATGGCAATCTGTGAAGCAGCCGGGCCGACAGCCAGCACCTGCTCCGTTACCGCGTTTCCATGCGCGGCAGTCGTGGGTTGAAGCAACGCCACAGTCTTATATGGACTGAACGTCTGGACCACGCCCTGTGAAACGAGCGCGATGGCTACTACAATTGAAAGCGGCAGGAGGATATAGAGCGTGGAACGCGTGAGATCCACCCAGAAGTTGCCGATGCCTTTCACCGTGTGACGGACAATCCCTCGAATGAGTGCTATGAGGACAGCCATGCCTGTGGCAGCCGAAACGAAGTTCTGCACGGTTAAGCCGAGCATCTGGGTGAGATAGCTCATCGTCACCTCGCCGCCATAGCCCTGCCAGTTGGTATTGGTGGCAAAACTGACCGCGGTGTTCCACGAGGAATCGGGGGTGACCGCAGCGAGCCCCTGTGGGTTGAGAGGCAGGAAGGCTTGCAGCCGTTGCAGGGCATAGACGGCGAGCAGGCCGAGCACGTTGAACAGCATCACGGCGATGGTATACGTCTTCCAGTTCATATCCTCGCCAGGCTTGACGCCTGAGAGGCGATAGATCAACCGTTCCACGGGACCCAGCACACGGTTCAGGAAGGTGTGCTCACCCTGGTAAACCCGCGCCATATAACTTCCCAGTGGTTTTGCCAGCGCCAGCAAAACCACGATATAGAATATGAGTTGCAGCCAGCTATAGAGATTCATCCGAACCACTCCGGTTCGAGTAAAGCCAAAACAAGATAGACGAACAAAATTAGGGTGATGAGGCCCGTGATCACATACGATACGTTCATGATTTGTCCTCCATCAACCGCTCACAGACTGCGATGAATCCATATGTGAGGGCGAAGAACAACACTGTCAGTCCAAGATACAGCAAATCATTCATATTTGCCTCCAATCGGACTTTAGTGTATGCAGTTGTCAATCAAAAAGGGGACAAGAAGGGTTTAAAAAAGGTCAAGAAAGGATAAAGAAAAATAGCAGCTCAGCCTGTCTACTGATACATTCAGAGGGATAAGAATATTAAACGCGCTGGGAACTCTTCGATTGCGTCAGGGGAATCTGCAGATAGAACGTACTGCCTTTGCCCAGCTCGCTCTCCACCCATACTTTTCCCCCGTGCCGTTCGGCGATGGATTTGACGATGGCCAATCCCAGGCCGGTGCCGCGCTTCGTCAGCGCTTCGCGATTCGTGCCGCGGTAGAACTTCTCGAACAGGCGCGGCAGGTCGCTTTCCGGGATGCCAATCCCGCTGTCCTGCACCGCAAAGACTAACGCATCGGAGGGCGTCTGCAGACGAATAGTCACCACGCCGCCCTCCGGGGTGTATTTGAGAGCATTCTCCACCAGGTTATAAACAGCCTGCTGCAATAATGTTGGGTCGACTTCGATGCTGTGCGGCAGGTCGCGGGGAATCTCGACACCCATGGAAATCTGTTTTTGTTTGGCCTGCAACTGCAGGGAGCTCGTTACGCGCTCAAGGATGTCGAGGACGGGGATCGCCTCCACCTGCAGACCGACACCGAAGTCGATGCGTCCGAGGTCGAGCAGGTTATTGACCAGCCTGGCCATGTTGTCCACGCCCTGCACGATCATCCTGGAATAGTTCTGCTGCTGCTCGTTCAACTCGCCGGCCATCTCGAGCATGGTGGCGTAGCCGCGCATCAGCGTCAGCGGCGAGCGCAGATCATGGCTGACGGTCGAAACGAAGTCGGACTTCAGCGTATCGATCTCCTTGAGCTGGGTCACATCCCGCAGGATACACACCCGTCCAACCGTGCGATCGTCGGCAGTCATGTCCGAGGCCATCGCCAGATAGGTTTTTCCGTCCGGCATGCTGATCTCCGCCGAGCGGCGTTCGGTCGTGGAGGATTGCAGCAGCTCGTACAATGCCTTGACCTGGATCGTTCTCTCCGTGTCCGGCCTTTCGCCGCGCCGGATCGTCACACCGAAGACGCGCCCCGCGGCCGGGTTCGCCAGGATGAGGCGGTTCGACGCATCGGTGACGAGGACCGGGTCGGGCGTGGAGTCTAGGATCGCCTCCAGCTGCCGGCGGCTCACCTCCACCGTCATGAACAAACGGATGTTGGCGACCGCCAGCGAGGCCTGGCTGGCCAGCGTGCTCATGAAGCGCAGGTCGGCTTCGTTGAAGATCCGCTGTTTGTTGTACGCCGCCCACAAAACCCCGTAATAACGGCTTTCATGGCGCAAGGCCAGCGCGATCAAAGATTGGGGCTGAGGCAGGCTCGGGTCGAGGGTCAGGCCGCGGGTCCGCGAAAGAGAGGCCATCACGAGCCGCTCCTGCTGCTCGGTCAGGGACAGGACCTGCTGGTCGAGATGCATGTAAACGTCCCGCTCGGGGCCGTACGAAAAACGCACCGATGTCTCCACCGAGGTCGGCAGCATCTCTCGCAGGAGCACGATCCGCGCGGCACTCGCCCCGTTATCGACCACGGCCTCCAGGACGGGCCGCAATGCATCCTCGAGCTTGAGGCTCCCGGCAACTCCCTGGCTGGCCGCCAGCAGGCGGTTGAGATCCTGAAGGCGGGCCTGCAGGCTGACCCGCATCTGCTCGAAGGCCCGCCGCAGTTCGCTGACCTCGTCCTCCCCCTGCACACTCAAGGGGCGGTCAAGCTGGCCTGTCGAAAGATACTTTGCTTCGGTGGCAAGGTTCTGCAACGACCCCGTCACCGTCCGCAGATTCACACGCAAAGAGATCAAAGCGATCAGACCCAGCAGGATGATCATCAGCGAGATCGGCAGGGCGATGTCGATGGCAAGCTGCTGCGTCTCCTGCGCGGGGATGGTCAGGACGACGGCCCAGGGATGACCCGGAACTGGCTGGTAGAAGACCAGCTGGCGGGTCCCCAGCGCGGTGGTCTCATCGAAGAAGAGCGGCTGGTCGCTGCGCTCTCCTTCGTATGGTTTCCAGTTCCGTTCTCCCTGCGAGTCATAGACGATCATGCCGTCGGCGATCAACTTGCCCGCGCCGTTTACTCCGGCAAGCGCGTTGAGGTTGTTGATCAGGGAACGGGTATAGGGATTGGCGCTCAGGTACGTACGCCCGATCAAAGCGCGCTGCGTCCCCGGAACCAGTGCCAGGAAGGAAATGCCCGCCGCTTCCCCATCCACGGCCGGCGGGACCGAATAGATCTGGCTGGAAACACCCTGTCCAGCCAGCGCTAAGCCGTCCTCCTCCTGGCGCGTAATTTGAAATTCAGGCATGGCCGGATAACTGGCCAGCAGGGTCCTCGTCTGCACATCGAAGATGACCAACTGATTGAAATAGGGCACGGATTGACTGCGCTCGTTCAGGATCGTGGAGACATCGGCATTTTCATCCTGAAAACGAGGGTCGTTCGCGATCTGGGAGGCCAGGTTCTGCCCCGTCTCCAGGAAGAACGGCACGTTTTGGGAGGCCAGCTCCGCCGAACTCTGCAGGCGGTCTCTCATTAGCTTGCGGGCCCGCGCCCCGACCACGATCCAGTCACCGACCAAAAGCGTGATCAGCAGAAGTGTAATGATCGTTCCGGCTCCGGAGACAAAGCGGGTCTCGATGCTTTTCTCTGAAGGCGAGGGCTGCAGCATTCCCAACCCGCCCCAGTAGTTCGGGAAAACGGCCGCGGCGAACTGCGCCACAATTCCTGCGACCAGCATCTCGCCGGCGAAGGCCAATCCCGCCGCGCCCAGATTGCTCAAGGCATAATCCAGCCGCTCATTGACCGTGGTCGATGCCGCAGCCGTAAAGAGGGCGCTCAATACAAAAAGGAGAAGATGCACAAACGTGAGGCTTAGCGCGCTGATGAGCGGCTGTCTCCACAAACGATAGAGAAACGTGCGGTAGCGTTGCCGGCTGGCAACCGCGAAGATGACCCCCATCAATCCGAAATCAAGCGCAGTAAAGAGACTGTGTGTATCCCACACTCCGCGGACCAGTCCGCTCAACAAGCCCAAAGCTGCCGCACCCACCGGTCCCAGCAATCCGCCTGCCAGCGTCCAGGGGACCGCCGAGAAGATCATCATGGTGGAGCCCGCCGACTCTTCAGGCCTGCCGGGAGCCGGCATTGCAGATGGGAATCGCACACCCAGGACCAGTGCAGCCGCGATCGTTAGGGCAGCCAGCGCGGCCAGAGTCCAGGTTGCGCGCGCGTTCCACTCGATCTGATATTTCCGCCAATTAAAAAGAGCAACTCCGAGCAAACCCGCCAGCCCGAGCCATACCAGCCATCCGGCCAAAGGGATGGGATTCAGGTATGCAAGATGGGTCAGCAGCGTTGGCACGAGTTGCATATAAAGTCATTATAGCGCCAAACTGCCTCACCGGCACTCCTCTGTATCCCTGAGCTTTCGAGGATGCAAAGCTTATCTTTCAGTCTGCATTGGACCTGTATTTACCCCGATAGGCTTCAGGCAGCAGTTCCGCCAGCGCCTCCATGATCTGGCGCGTTCCCTCGCGCAGCATTTCCTGACGATCCGGGCGCTCCTGCAAAAAAAACGATTTCCCCACCGACAGCGTGACCGGCGCGCGCCGCAGCTTTTTCAAGTGACCATACACATTGCTGTTTTCCACCCCGGTCATCGCGACCGGGACGATTTGTGCGCCCGACCGCAAGGCCAGAAACGCCGCGCCGTCGTGGCCTTCCTCCAGGCCTCCGATCACGGACTGCCGCCCCTCGGGCGCCAGGGTGACCAGGCGTCCTTCCGCGAGCGCCTCGAGGGCGGCCCGCAGGGCTTTGCGGTCCGGGCGGCCGCGGTGGACCCAGATGATGCCATAGGCCCGAAATACGGGTCCGACGAACGGATGATCGTTCAGCTCGATCTTGCCGATCGCTTCGATCGGTGACAAATAGGGCAGGGTCGCCAGAAGCAGGACTGCATCTGCATCCCCGAGATGATTGATAACCACCAGCGCGGGCCCGTGCCTGGGAAAATTTTCCAGCCCGCGGATCTCAGGGCACAGGGTCAGGAACGCCACAAGTTTGGCCAGGCCTCGTATGAAGCCGCGTACGATCCGCCGCCCGAACGTGAGCTGCGGCAAAGCGACCAGTTCCGGCCGCCATACTTCGGTGACAGGTTTAGGAGGCGAGGATGGCTGATTCTGCATAAACACCCCGGTATTCCTCTGGCAGCAAGCCGGCCAGATATGACATCACCAGGTCGGCATTGCTCTGCCGGGCCTCGTGCTTCTCCGCGCCTTTGGCCGTGATGTCGGGCAGGGTGATGGGTTTACCTATACGCATTTCGAGCGGAGGCTTTTTACCGCGTCTGGCCCGCTGCCAGAAATCTTCCGTTGTCCCCACAATCCCGACCGGTACTACCGGGACGCGTGTCTGTTCGATGATATAGGCGATGCCCGGCATGGCGCGGCGCATAGCCGGCACATGCGAGCGTCCACCCTCCGGCGCAATCAGCAGTGGATACCCTGACTTGATCACCGAAATGATCCGGGTGAACAGGGAACGGTCATATTCCCCGCGATGCACGGGAATCACCCCGTAGGCTTTCAATACCTGTCCCTGGCCGGGTTTGGCGAAGACATCCGAGGCGCCGATGATCTCCAGTTGTTCGGGCCAGAACGATGCCGCCAGCGGCGGGTCGAAGATCGAGATGTGATTGATGGCAACCACATAGGGCTTGCCATAAGGAATGTTTTCCCTGCCGGTGATCTTTACACGCGCCAGGGCATAAAAGATACCGCGGAAGAGTCCCTTGACGAGCGGCCGGGCGATCTTATAACGAAGAGGAACGTGATAGGCGCGCGCGTCGCTCATTTGACCAGAGCCAGCACCTGTTCGAAAACTTCATCGGCCGTAAGCTTGTCGGAGTCAACTACAACCGCATTTTCGGCAATTCTTAACGGGGCCACGTCGCGGGTCGAATCGATCCGGTCACGCTCGATCACCTTCTCAAGGATCTCGGCGTAGTTCGCCTGGCCGTCCCGCGCCAGGATCTCAGCGCAGCGTCGTTTGGCGCGTTCCTCGGCCGTCGCATCGAGATAGATCTTCAGATCCGCATCCGGCAGGACCACCGTACCGATGTCGCGCCCGACCATCACGACTTTGCCGCGCAGACCGATGCGTCTCTGCTGCTGGCTCAGGGCACTCCGCACGCGCGGATATGCCGAAACGATCGAGACGTTCGCGTCCACCGCGCGGCTGCGTGTTTCCCAGGTGATATCCCGCCCGTCGACAAGCACATCGCAGGTGCGTCCATCGTCCTGCGAGGCGGGCGCGACGTCGATTTGCGTTTCCTCCGCCAGGGCCGAGACCGCGGCTTCGTCGCGCACATCGATGCCGCGCTGCAGGGCGACCCAGGTCACGGCGCGGTACATCACGCCGGTATCGAAGAAAAGATAGTTGATTGCCCTGGCGAGTCGTAGTCCGATTGTGGATTTTCCCGACGCGGCCGGCCCGTCTATTGCGATGATGGAAGGATAGTGAGAAGGCATGTTATGTTCGATTCGTCGGGGCGGGGTCATCCCGCCCTTACTACTGTGATGTTTCCCGCCCGTCCGGGAAGAGGTCATTGCGCACCCAAAGGATGATCGTCTCATTCTCGCGCGGCAGCTGGCGGAATACCAGCCAGCGGAACCAATCCGGGCTTTTCACCAGATCCCACTGGGGAGCCTGTCTCCATGTAAAGTCCTGCCCGCGATAAGCAGCCACCAGGTCGGGGTTCTCCAGGAGAGGAGTGATCACAATGGGCGGTGCAACCTCGGAATCAAGTATGGAAACAACCTCCACCGTGCGATTGCACAGCAGCCATTCGAGGGCCGGCGAATCGATCCCCGTCACAGTCACAGGCTGCGACCGGTCATCACCCGTGCTGAATTCAGAGACGTCATTCACGCTGGTGAGCAGCAGATCAGCCTGAAGAGGCGGCTGATCGGGGGTCCAGAGTTCGACGCCGTTCGCGGAACGCAATCCGCTGGCACCCCAGGCTGCCGCCACCGTGTACAGGCCCAGGAAGATCACGAACGACCAGGTTGCGCCAAGCCAGGCGGTGCGGACCGACCAGCCAAAAGCCACAAACGAAACACACAGGATGATAATGAGACCCGCTCCCAGCAGGACCACATAGGGCGCCGAAGCAATCTGGATGTTCCAGTTGAAGAGCGGCAGCGTGGTGGTCTCGAGGGCAGCCTGCGGATTGACCGCAATCTTCGAGATGTCGAACCAGATGTAGGCGAACAGGATCATCAATGCCATGACCACCACACCAACTTCCACGCGTTCTTCAGGGAAGACCGTAAGTGCGCGGGAGAGCTCGAACGCGGCAAGAGCCAGCAGAGGAATGATGACCCAGACCAGTTCGCTGGTCTGGCGGTAAAAGACCGCCAGAAGCAGGGCAACTGCCAGCCAGAGACTCAGGCGCAGGGCGCGGCGACTCCCGGTGCGGTAGCCGCGGATGATGGCCAGGACTGCCAGGAGGATTCCGAGCGGCTCGTAGGTCAGGAAAGCCAGCAGCATGCGTCCTGGAGTCATCGGCGAGACGGAGGTCCAGCCTTTGAAATAGGCCGGCAGTGACGAGAGCCAGGCACTCAATCCGTTCGGCGAGAGGAAGAAGAGCGTCCCGCCAAGCAGGAGAGTAACGATCAGCGCCAGGATCGCCGGACGGTACTCGATCGCGGCGTCCTGCGGATGGGCGGATTCGGGGGTCGCGGATCCATCTGCAGCCCCGGCTTCATCGCTTTCCGCCGGGCGCGGCTGCGTGCCTCGCAGAAAGATTCCCGTCAGCGCGAGGACCAGCAATCCGGCCCACAGCGAAGGTCCCGAGAGAAGCGCCAGACCGGCGAAAATCCCGGCCGGAAGGGCCCGGCGCTGAATCCACATCGCCCAGGCAAACAGCAGGAAGGCGGCCGCGAGCATCGTCCCATTTGCCTGACGCGAAAGGGCCACCAGGCCGGGATCGAAGGCAAAAAGAAAAGCCAGTACCACGGCCGGTCGAGGCTTGATCTTTTCGCGGAAGAACCAGGGAACAAAGACCAGGGCGCTTCCGGCAGCGGCCGGCAAAAAGCGTGCCATGAAATTCGTGCCTTCGGTGATTACGAACAGGATGCTGGTAAGGAGGATATAGCCAGGCTGGGGGCCGAGCAGAGGCGCTTTGCCCTGCGCAAGCTGCAGAGCCTGCAAGGCCAGCGTGGCCTCGGAATCCGTCAGCGGCGCGGCGCCCAGCTGAATGAAGCGAAAACCCAGGGCGATAAGAAAAGCCAGCCCATACAGCCAGCCTTCGTTTTTGAATGGGGAGGAGTTCATACTGTAATTTTACCCGTGTTTGATATGGCCAAAGGGACGGAAGATCAATAATTGAATCCGCCAATCTCCACTAATCCTCACGAATGAATTCATCATTTGCGGAGATTAGCGCAGACATCGTGCCCGCAGGGTAGTGGATTCTTACGGCACTTCATAGATCGTCACACTGCCCTCCTGAAAGACCGGCTTCAGGTAGCGTCCGAATTTTTCCTCGTTGACAGGGTAGGTTGTACGTTCGAGATCGCCAACATAGATGTAGCGGATCTGATAGCGATCGATGATTTCCCGGGCGGTGAACCAGTTGTTGGTCGTGTACAAGGTTTCGATATCCCCTTCACGCGAGCCCTGCAACGCGTAGTCACGCCATTGACCTTCATGTCCCGGCCAGTTCAATACGGCAGGCAGGCCGGTAAAGGTGGAAACGCGCCCGTACTCGGTATACGAACCTCCCACGGCTTCCGCCACCACGCCGGGGTCAAGCTGCTGCATGAACTGGATGGCCCGGTAATCATCGGGCTTCGAACCGGCCAGGTAGGCCGCGCCGTCCAATGTCCGTTGTTCAGGGCGGGCAAATCTGAAGTTATCGGTTTTGTGCGGCAGGCTAAATGCAGGATAGACAAGTCCAAGCCCGATCACAGTGATGATCCCGATGCCATAAAGCGGCGAAATCCGCCTGTCCGAGATCGTCACAGCAGCCCCAAACGCGGCCGCCAGCGACAATAAAATCCAGGCCTGAAAATAAAACTTGAACACCGTGTTGATGCGATAGCCAAAGTTATCACGCAGATAAAGGAAGTCCGGGCCGAGAATCAGCAGGACACCGAGAGCAATGAGCAGAAGCACAAAAACCGTGGACAGGGAATGGGGAGACGATTCCGTCCCGTTGGTTTCATTTGCCGGGGACCGGTCAGAACTGAAAAGGAATGCGAGCGCCGGAATCAACAGGGCCAGCAGGGTGAGTAAGCCGCCAATATACTTCAATCTGAGCAGCATGCTGTCTGCGAGGAAAGCGCTCACACCGCGCTGCTGAGCCTGCAGCAGCCCGTTAACCAGATCCGGCTTCAGCTTCAACGCCAGAAAGCCCAGCACGAACATTGCCGCGAGCAGCAGGGCTAAAGTACCGAGCGTGACGAGCAGACCTGCGCGCCAGTTGGCAGAGATTTTAATTCGCAGCAAATAGATCAGGAAAGCAAGCAATGGCACAAACAGCGTTCCCCACATCACCCACAGATGCGCCCCGCGGGTTGGATACATGAAGTTGGGCAGGACTCCCCCGGCCTGCGAATCAAAGCCCACGAAAAATGGAAGGTAAAGGAGGAAGGCGGTGACAACGAGCGGGATCCCCAACAGGAGCATGTCTTCGATTCGTTCCCAGCCCCAGCCGGATTCACGCACCCGGGCCAGCGCGTAGGCGAGGACGATCAGCGTCCCGGCAAAGAGGATATCCCAGGTGTTGAGGAAGGCCAGTCCGCCCAGCACAAGCGCAGTGGTAAAGAAACCGGCTTTGCTGATCCGCAGCTCACCGAAGAACAGATCGATCCTGCCGCGCCAGCCGCCCAGGAAAATGTTCAGCCCAACGGCGATTGCCAGCAGGTTGAACGGCATGGCCAACACATGCGGATGCAGATCTCCAAGCAGATAGGAGAAGAACGGGAACTCATCAATCGCTTCATGCCAGGTACCGTTCAACTCATAATCCTGGATGACGCGCGAGGCGCGCCACCACCAGATATAGTGATCCGGCTGCCACTGCAGCGGCTGGGCAGGCGCGTCCGTTAGTTCCCTCAAATTGAGCCAGGGCCAGAACGATGAAGCTGCCGTTCCGTCCGCCTGGAAGGTCCAGCCGATGCCCCGCCGATGCAGGGATTCAAAAAAGCCCTGCAGATTGCTGACGATCAGTAAAAACAGCGGCGCGAGGAGCGCCCCAAACGCAGGCAGGTTACCGGTTTCGGGCTCCGCGCCCTTCGAGCGGCGATGGTTCGCCAGAAGATTGTAGAGCAGTCCATAGGCGCCGCTGGCACTCAGTCCAAAGATAAGGGCCAGCATCAAATTGTGCGCCACGCTGCCCCGCACGGACGTCAGCTTTGCCAGCATGGCTGTCATCACATAGCCAAAATGGTAATAGGAAATGGCGTACCCCGAAAGCCAGGGATCATGCGGAGGGAATGCCGGCGAATGCAGGATGGCATTGATAAAGGCCACTTCCATCCATTTCTCGCCGCCGACGTGGAAGGTTTCCGGATTATTGGCCCGGACAAAGGCCATGAATCCAAAGGCCAGCAGGAAAAGCACCTCGGTTGTGATGATTAGCTTGCGGCTGGCGCGCAGCCAGTCAGCCAGCTGCGATCGGGAGTTCGTGAATGCCCAGGCGCTCAGCCCTCCCAGGATCACAAGCCCCAGCAGCAGCCCGCCGATATCGTTCTGAGCAATCCGAAACGAGGCGAATAGCCAGAAAACATAGGCCCAGATCAACAGTCCCAGCGCGCGCGCCAGGGTATAGCCCCGGTCGGCCAGCGCGGGGAACAGGATATAAGCCAGCGGAACCGTCAACCAGCCGAGAAGTGTGAGGAGGAGATACCAGGAAAGAAAGGCAATCATGCGGCATTATCAAGCCCGGGAACATGGTGTCTGCCATCAGGACCGGTTTCCAGGTCAAAGAACTTCACGATGGCATTCAGATCGATCGGACCGTAAACATGCGGGAACAAATCTCCCTCCGGAACGCCGGGGGGAGGCGACCCCTCGGCCGGCGGCTCCCACTTGAGCTCGGAGGAAAGCAGGGCCGGATCGATCTCGAGGACGAAGAGACCGCGCTGTCCCGGATAGTACTTTTCGCTGACGGGCAGCACCTGCGTCTTGGTCGAACAGTGGATAAAGCCTTCCGTTGCGAGGCTTGCCGCCCGATAGTCGCCGCGCTGCTGGGCTTCCCGCCAACCCCTGAGCGATGTAATGTGATAAATCATAGCTCCTCCTTGTGATGTCACTGAGAGATAACCAGGATTACCGGATTACCTCATAGATCGCCGTATCTCCCTCATGATACACCTGCCGCCAGTATTGGCCATCAAATTCCTCGAACTTGGCAAGACCTTCAGGAGTGTAGGCGGCGCGTTCGAGCTGACCGACAATAATGTAGCGAACATCGTACTCTGCCAGGAATTCACGGGCATATTCCGGGCCAATGCTGTTGTAGAAATCGCCGACCTGGACGACGCGCTCCTCCACCCAGGTGGACATGAAGACGCGCTGCTGGCGCTGGTGCCAGTTCCAGCCCACCACGCCGGGCAGTCCGGTATAAATGGTAAAGCGCGTGCACCAGCGATATTCAGGGCAATTCGTCTCGACAATGACGGGTGAGCCCTGCACGTTATCCTGCATCCAGCGGATGGCGCGGTAATCCTGGCGCAACTCCAGGACCTGGCCGAAGTGATCGTAATAGCCGTACTGCATGAAATCCATCGAATCGAGCGTACGCGGGGCTTCGAGGATCCAGCGGTCGCGGATTTTCCCGGCAGTGCCGGTCAGTGTGAAAAGCGCGGCGCCAGAGATCAGCACGATCATGGCAGTCTGCCAGAAGATACGCCAGCCCGGCAGCCACTTGAAGAAGGCCGACAGGGTCCATGCAAAGGCTGCCCCGCCGCCGGCCGCCAGCATCAGCCAGGCCTGCAGATAGAACTTGAAGATCGTGTTCTGGCGCCCGATGTCGCCGCTCACCACCACCACCTCGACCACGATCGTGATGAGCAGGGCCGTGCCGATCAGGAACAGGACGAATCGCTTTGCATCGGACAGGTCCGGGCGCAGGAGCAATACACCCGCCCAGGCGGCAATCGGCAGCGCGATCCAGCCGACGCTCGTCCCAATGTATTGAAGCACGAGCATGGCCAGCACGAACACGACGAGCGCGGCTTCGATCAATAGCTGGTAGGGTTTCAGTCTCTGCAGAGCGGAAACCGGCGTGGCGGCCATCCACTGGCGCGTTTCCCAAACCATCCATGAAACGACGACGAACAGCAGGACAAGCCAGTGCGTAATATAGGACCAGATCGGTGTGTAAGGTCCCTTCCAGGGATCGAGCGCGCTGTAGGCCTGACTGTACCACGCCCGATACGGCTGGTACAAATACGTCGAGAGCAGGTACAGAGCGATGACGGCTCCAAGTGACAGGCCGATTCGCCGGACCAGGGACGACGTCTCCGTATAGCGAAAGACTGCATATCCCAGGGCAATCATGCCGAGCAGCAGATAGGTGTAGCTATCGGACAGATTGGTGGGATAGAACGAGCCCATGACCAATCCACCGACGACGAGTCCAAGCCCAGCCGACAGCCGGTTCTGCCATTTGGCGCGTCCGGCCACGACGGCCAGGGCCCAGCTCAACGCCAGCAGCGCCAGCGGCATGACGATCATGTGCGCGTGCAGATCGCTGTACAGGAAGGTAAACAGCGGGAATTCGGTGATCTCGTTGCCGCCTCCGCCCGGAGGCAGGACCCGGCTGGGATTCCAGTACCACTCACCGGGCCCCATGGGAAGCGAGAAGCCTTTGAAGGTTAGCTCGAAGCCATGGATTGCCCAGGCCCAGCGCTGCAAAATCGGGGTGGTCCGGTCCCAGCTAAAGGCACCTTCCGCGCCGAGTTCCTGTAACTTTTGGTAGACAAGCTGGATGGCACCGAGGTTGCCGAGCAGGATGGTAAGAGCAGAAGCGGCCAGACCGGCTGTTAAGGATGAAGGCTGAAGGCGGAAGGCGCAATCTTCACGCGCAGAGTTCATCCTTTCGCCTTCATCCTTTGCCAGAAGGTTCCAGCCGAGCGAAAAGGCGGATACACCCACAATGGCAAACAGGGTCGGCAGGATAAAGTTGTAGGCGATGGTCGGGAC
>JBAVVF010000764.1:0-2321 GCA_049697155.1 Anaerolineales bacterium | reverse complement strand
CCCGACGCGATCGGGCTGGCGCCCATGCAGAATCTGCTCGAGCTGATGCAGAACGGGGCCTACTCCCTCAACGCGCAAACCACCTACCCGAGCGTCACGCTGGGCGCGCACGCTTCCATGCTGACGGGGACCTGTCCATCCAAACATAAGGTGAACTGGAATGATTACATGCCTGAAAACGCATATGCCCAGGGTACCGACCTGTTCGACATCGCCCACGCGTCCAACTTGCAAACAGACATGTTTGTTACCAAGAAAAAACTCGTGCAGTTGACCGAACCTGCCAGCCTGGATAACTATGTCTATGTCAATGACCGCGACCTTGTCCTGATGGCGCGCCTGCTCGATGAATTCCCGGCAGACTTCGGCGTGCTGTTCATGCACTTCGGCATCTCAGACGGGATGGGACATTCCTATGGCTGGCTCTCGCCCCAGCAATTCAGTACCCTCTTCCGCGCCGACCAGGCTCTGGGACAGTTCCTGGATGAGCTGGACGCCCGCAGTCTGCGCGGCGAAACACTGATCATCGTCACAGCCGACCACGGAGGTCACGCCTCCACCCACGGCTCCAGGTCGCCCGAGGATATGACCATCCCCTGGATCGCCTCGGGCGCCGGCATCCAGCCCGGGCCCCTGAGCACACCGATCCACACCATGGACACGGCCGCGACCGCCGCCTTTGCGCTGGGTCTCCCGCTGCCCCCGGAATGGGACGGCGTGCCGGTCTATGAAGCATTTGGCCTGCCGGTGGAAAAGCAATCGGAAGCCTGTAAGTAATATAGTTCCCCCAGGCTTCCAGCGCCGTCCCCGGCGCTGGAGGTGAATTAATAACCGCCGCGGACGGCGGTGTGAGCAATAAGTAACTCAAACCTGCGTACAAACAAAACAAGGATGGATCTGCATACAGGTCCATCCTTGTTTGTTTAGTTGGAAATCAAAGTTCGTCAATTTTGAGTGAGATTGTGTCGCCATGGCGCCATGCGACACTTCGCCCCCGCTTCGTCTTCGTGGTGCTTCGCGCCACTCCGCTCAGCGCGAAGGGCTCGCAATGACGGATCAGAACCGTAAATGCTTGACCGTCTCCCCGTTGTTGATCAATTCCTTGAGCGAGTCGATGCCGATGCGCAGGTGCATTTCCAGGAAGTCGCGCGTGACCTTTTTGTCGCTTGCAGCGGTTTTGACACCGCTGGGGATCATGGGCTGGTCCGAGACCAGCAGGAGCGCGCCCGTGGGAATCCGGTTGTGGAAGCCGGTGCTGAACAGCGTCGCGGTTTCCATGTCGATCGCCATGGCCCGGATCAGGCGCAGGTAGGCCTTGAACTTCTCGTCGTGCTCCCAGACCCGGCGGTTGGTCGAGTAGACGGTTCCGGTCCAGTAGTCCCGGTCGTAGTTGCGGATGGTGGTCGAGACGGCCTTCTGCAGATTGAAGGCCGGCAGGGCCGGGACTTCGGGCGGGAAGTAATCGTTCGAGGTCCCTTCGCCGCGGATCGCCGCAATGGGCAGGATCAGGTCACCGAGGCTGTTCTTCTTCTTGAGTCCGCCGCACTTGCCGAGCAGCAGGCAGGCTTTCGGTTTGACCGCCCCCAGCAGATCCATCACGGTGGCGGCATTCGGACTGCCCATCCCGAAGTTGATCAGGGTGATGCCCTCGGCGGTCACGGTGGGCATGGGCTTCCCGGCGCCGCGCATGGGAACGCCGTACCAGGCGGAGAACATGTGCAGGTATTCTTCGAAGTTGACCAGCAAAATATGTTTGGCAAATTCCCTGAGCGGGGTATCGGTGTAGCGCGGCAGCCAGTTGTGTACGATCTCTTCCTTTGTTTTCATGTCATCTCCCTGAGTTTGCGCTTGAAACAGTTTTCAAGCCTACTATAATACAGGAATGACGAAACCGGCCGATCTGACCGCCTACCTGTTCGAGGGGCAGCCGCACCCGCTGTCGGCTGAGCTGGCCCGCTGGATGGATGCTTCGCCGCGCTTCACGCTTTTCGTCGAGACCTACCGGGACAAGATCCGCAAGAAGGTTAGGCTGGCGCGTGACCCGGAGACGGTTCTCGACCTGCGCGGCGAGCTGGAAGTGGCGCGCTGCCTCCTCGCCGACCGCCGGCTCGAGGTGGCCTACGAACCGTACGCCAGTGCCAAACGCCGCGGCCCCGACTTCGCCGTCACCTACCGGACGAACACCGTCTTCAACGTCGAGGTGGCTCGCATGCGGACGGATCCCTCCCGCAAGGAGGAGCGCTTTCTGCGGCTCCTGCTCTACAAGCTGGGACAGATGCAGGCGGGCATGTCCAACCTGCTGGCCGTCCACGCCCGCAGCC
>JBAVVF010000763.1:0-7090 GCA_049697155.1 Anaerolineales bacterium | reverse complement strand
CATTAACTCCTGCCATGCTGGAGGAGGGTATCCTGGCAGCCGCCAGCCTGGAGGACGAGATGGCCAGGATCGAGGTCCAGTTGACGGACAAGCGCAACCAGCGCGATGCGCTCTATTGCGAAACCTGGGACAAGGTCAAACGGGCGCGCACCGGTGTCAAGGCCATCTATGGCGACGACTCATCCCAGTACGAGATGATCGGCGGCACCCGCCGGAGCGAACGAAAGGTCCCAATTCGGAAACGCCTGCCAACGCCATAAAAGCACAAAACCTCCCGCCGAAAGCGGGAGGTTTGATTTTTTAACCGCGTTTATCTGTGTTTATCTGCGGTTCATAACTTCGGGAACCTGCTCACCACCTTTGCGGGTATCGAAAGTCCCTGGATTACAGCTTCTACTGCTTTTCTATTGCTGCCCTCTTTGCTGCTTTTTTCGGTCCTGTTCCTGCTCGAATTTCAGCTGTTCCTCCCGACGCAGTTTTTGTTTTTCCAGCTGCTCCTGTTCCAGTTTCAGTTGTTCCTGTCTTTTCCTTTGTTGTTTCTGTTCCTGTTCCTGCTCAAGTTTCAAACGTTCCTGTCTCAATCGCTGTTGTTTCTGTTCCTGTTCCTGCTCAAGTTTCAAACGTTCCTGTCTCAGCTGTTGTTGTTTCTCTTCCTGCTGCTGTTCCAGTTTTAGCCGTTCCTCTTGTTGAGGTTTCTGCTTCTCATCCTGTTCCTGTTCCAGCTTCAGGCGTTCCTGTCTCAACCGTTGTTGTCCCTGTTCCTGTTCCTGCTCGAGTTTCAGGCGTTCCTGTCTCAGCCGTTGTTGTCCCTGTTCCTGCTGCTGTTCCAGTTCCTGCCGTTCCGCTTGCTGCGGTTTTTGTTTCTCTTCCTGCTGCTGTTCCAGTTCCTCTCGTTCTTTCTTTGTCATCATCTTGTCCTTTTGAATACAAGCCCTGGCTATGTTCCAGGTTTTCAGATCGCGTTACAGGCCTGTCCATCCTGAGTTCATTATACAGCCACTTTTCTTGTAGAAAATGCCTCAAAAAACATCCTTTCCCACTTGTCTGTCATTGCGAGCCCCGTAGGGCGAAGCTATCTCATATGAAATTTAATGCTTGTAAATTGTACATGGGATTGCTTCGTCGCGGCGCTCCTCGCAATGACAGAAAGTTCAAACAAAACAGGACGGCGTCCCACCTCCACCGTCCCAACCAAACTACCAAACTACCAACTACCAAACTACCAACTACCAATTTACCAGCCTCTACAACTTCGGGAACCTGCTCACCACCTTCGCGGCCGTCGCGGGTCGATCCATGACGCCGCCCTGGTGGATCAGGATCGGGGTATCGACAGCCGCGTATTTCAAATCGAGATACGCCTGGCCCGTCAGGAAGCGCTCGCGGTCGATGGCGCAGGAGGTCACCCAGCCGATGCGCTCACCGTTGGCGTCCACCACCGGGTCGCCGTTGTGGGCCATGCGGACGCGCTGGTCGTCGAAGCGGAAGCGCACCACCACGCCTTTGCGTTCCCCCTCGCGGGCCGCGTAGGCATCCCGCCCGATGAACCAGGGCTTGTAGAGCTTGACATACGAGCCGAACCCGCCTTCCGCCACGCCCAGGTCGCGTTCTTCAAACTTACCTGAACCCAATCCCATCTCGTGACCGTAGAGCGGCAGACCGGCCTCCGTGCGGAGGCTGTCGCGCGCGCCCAGTCCGATCGCTTTGACGCCGAAGGATTCGCCGGCTTTCATGACCGCGTTCCAGAAGTCCACGGCCCGCTCGGGGTGGACGAACAGCTCGAAGGCCATCTTCTCGCCCGTGTAGCCCGTGCGCGAGACGATCAGGTCGAACCCGCCGATGGTCGCGTCGCACAGTTCCGTCCTCTTTAGCTTCATTACCTGTTTACGTGTTTCCGTGTCTACTCCCATCGCGAGCAAAATATCCCGCGACTTCGATCCCTGCAATGCGATATCCACCCGCATATCGTTCCCAGCGCGGGGATCGCGCAGGTCCCGGAGCTCGGCGTTGTAGCCGTATGTGCGGGCCCACGGGCGGGCGTTGTCGATCTTCACCTTGCCATCCCGCACCGACTCGAACCACGCCCGGTCCTTGTCGTCGTTGGAGGCGTTGACTACCACCAGGTACTTGTCCCAGGCCCGGCGGTAGACGAGCGTATCGTCGATCACGTCCGCGTCGGGGGTCAGGAACTGGCTGTAGAGGCTCTCGCCGGGCAGCAGTCCGCCGCAGTCGTTGGCGCAGATCGTGTCGAGGAACGAGGCCGCGTCGGCGCCGCGCACCTCGTACACGCCCATGTGCGAGACGTCGAAGAGTCCCGCCGCGTTGCGCGTGGCGAGATGCTCTTCATAGATTCCGGTGTACTGCACGGGCATTTCCCAGCCTGCAAAGGGGACCATCCTGCCGCCGCTGGATTTATGGACTTCGTACAAAGCTGTGCGTTTTAATTCGCCCTCGACGTCCTTCCATTCGAACGATGGCCGCGGTTCCTTCTGGACCTCGGAACTGATCCCGAGGAAATAAGGTTTGTCCTCGCTGACAGCCTGCCCCCTATCCCCTATCCCCTTAACCTTGACCTTTGCCTTCCTCACCTGCTCGACGGCGAACGGACCCGGGATGCGCTTCTCGCTGAAGTCTTTTTGTCCGTCCAGCTTGAAGAAGGTGTAGCCATCCGAGAGGTCGCGCAGCCAGGTCGCGACCAGGGCCGCCTTTTTGGTGGGGACTAACAGCTGGTAGGTCTTGTCATCCACATTGACCAGCGTACCTTTGACCACGCCCTTCGGGGTCGCGATCGTCGTCGGCTGGCTCGTTCCCTTCCGCAGGGCCGCGAGGTCGGACGAGACGGCGTAATCCAATACCTGACGCGCGCGTCGCCCCGTCAGCTCGAAGACCGCGTTCTCGCGCCCTTTGACCTTGTCATCGATGTAATAGAAATGGGGATAGCCGCTCTTCCTGTACTTGTAATCGATGCCGGACTTCTCGGCCAGCTTTCTCACCCGCAGCTTGGCATCGTTCAATACGTTGAAGTCAACCTTTGCCCGGCGCTGCTTGCCCTTGTGAGGCGTATCTACAGCGTGCGGCGCACAGGCCAGCAGCACATCCGCCATGATGTCGGTCAGTTCGCGGGTGGTCTTCTCGTTGAAGCCGCGCTGCGTGATCCACGGCGTCCCGAGGCGGATGCCCGACGGGTCGGCCGAGTTCTTGTCGCCGGGGATCGTGTTGCGGTTGACGACGATCCCGACAACATCCAGAATGCGGGCGGCCTGGTCGCCGGTCAGCGGGACGCCTTCGGGTGACTTGATCGTCGTCATGTCGACGTTGACCAGGTGGCTGTCCGTGCCGCCGAACGGGACGCGCAGGCCGCGCTTCTTGAACTGGGCGGCCATCGCTTTGGCATTGGCAATCGTCTGTTCCTGCAGTTTCCGGAACTGTTTGGTCCGGGCAAGTTTGAAGGTCAGCGCCAGCGCCGCAAAGACGTTGACGTGCGGTCCGCCCTGCTCGCCGGGGAAGACGGCTTTGTCGATCTTCTTCGCGAGGGCCGCGTCGGTGGTCAGCAGGACCGCCCCGCGCGGCCCGTCGAGGCTCTTGTGCGTGGTGGACATGACTACGTGGGCGATGCCGACCGGCGAAGGCACAACGCCTGCCGCGACCAGCCCGCCGATGTGGGAAATGTCCGCCAGCAAGTACGCGCCGACCTCATCGGCGATGGCGCGGAACTTCTTCCAGTCCGGAAGCCATGAATAGGAGGAGTAGCCCGCAATGATCAGTTTGGGTCTGGCTTCGATGGCCTGGGCGCGGATCTTGTCGTAATCGAGCCGCTCGTTCTCGTCCACCGTGTAATGGACGGCTTTGTAGTACTTTCCGCTGCGATTGACCGACGAGCCATGCGAAAGGTGTCCGCCGTGCAGCAGGTTGAGTCCCAGCACGGTGTCGCCGATGTTGAGCAGAGCCTGGTAGACCGCGTTGTTGGCGGGCGCGCCGGAGAGGGCCTGCACATTGACGTAGATCTGGTCGGCGGTGAAGCCGTTGGCGGCGAAAGCTTCGGCGGCCCGGCGGCGGGCCAGGGACTCGGCCACGTCCGCGTACTCCACGCCTTTGTAGTAGCGCGGGTCGCTGTTGCGGCGATACTCAGCCAGCCGCATGGGATAGTCCAGGATCTCCTCTTCGGACATCCAGCGCGTCGCTTCTTCAGGATAGCCTTCGGCATAGATGTTCTCGAAGGCCGAAGCCAGGGCTTCACCGACAGCCAGGGGGGCGGTCGATTCACTGGGGATCAGGATCAGCTTCCTGGCCTGCCTCTCCGCCTCGAGCCGGGTCAGCTCGAACACGTCCCGGTCGAGTTTGGCGAGGTTCCCGCGGAATAAATAATCAGCCATGTGTTTAGTCTCCTAGTCAGATAGTCGCTAGTCGGTTAGTCTCCTGGTCGCTAGTCTGATAGTGGTATGTCTTGTGCCATGACGAGCAGACCAGGGACGAGCAGACAAGTAGACTAAATTGTAGGACGGGAAGAGGGAAGGGTCAAGTGAAAAATGACATCTCCTGAAAATGTGCCAGGATTGTTATAAAGATGTAACCAACGTCCAGTTGAAATTTCATCCAATTTTTGCTATGATAATTACGGAGGGACGATTTGGCGAATGTTCATCGGGGAGGTGCGAGAGGATAAAAGTCGATTTTCCACACTATACATCGTGGTGTAGGCGGCGATGATCTGATAACTTAATTTGGACGCTCATGGGTTATCAGGGAGCCAATAGCGAAACCGGCCGTGATAGGCCGGTTATTTGTTTGCATCTCTGGAGGATTAAAGAAGGTGGAGCGAAAAAAGAATCAATAGATCCGGGCTGGCAGTTCTTCTGTTTTGCGAGGGCGATTGTCATCGACCCCAACGACTGAGACGATACAGGAAAGCTTGAAACTCGATGTCATATAAAGAATTGGAGAAGGAAAGATGAAAAGCTACCCAGGAAAACATGTCTTTCTGCGGATTGCAGCCTCGTTCATGATCGTGAGCTTGTTTGCCAGCTGGCAATTGAACGAATCTGCCTCCGCACAGGGTGCAGGCAGTAATGTTCTCTACACCACCAACGCAGATTTCGACCGGGGCACGCTGGTAAGTGTGAATCACGATGCGCCCTACGATGATCAGCTTCAACTTGACTCACTTACGAAGCCCTTTCCCTTCATCAACGTGGCTGCCTCGGGGCGCGGCACCGTCGTCCGGGCGAATACAGAGACGGGCGAGGTCGTCGGTGAGTACCGGACGGCTCCGGAGGGGCGCGGACTGAATCCGTCCCGCACGACCGTCGATCTGTTCGGCAATGTCTGGACGGCCAACCGGGAAGAGTCTGGCTTGATCGATGGCGTTCCGCATGGATCGGCCGTCAAGATCGGGCTGATCGTTGGCGGCACTCGGGTGGATGCGACCGGTAGTCCGGACCCCGATGGGGGCTATCTGGCGCCGCCCTACGGTTACAACACCTGCGTCGATAGGAACGACGATGGACTCATTCGAACCTCGAAAGGGCTTGCTGATATTCTGGACTGGCCCGACCTCACGGACGGACTGGGCGGGACCACTGGCCTGGTCCAGGATGCTGTGGATGAATGTATTCTCGTCTATCAACGTTTATCTGACGCGGAGCAGGCCCGCCACGTCTCCGTGGATGCCGATAACAATGTCTGGGTGGGTGGTTATCCGTTCCTGCTGCGCATGTTCCACAAGCTTGACGGCACCAGCGGGGCCATTCTCGACTCGTTCGACGCGCGGGAAATTGGCTGCGGCGGCTATGGCGGACTCATCGATGGCAATGGCATCCTGTGGTCCGTTGGCGGCGCGCTGCTGCGCTACGATCCGGCTGCCCGAACGGGATTTTGCATCCCGCACTATGGCTATGGTCTCGGCATCGACACCAACGGCTACATCTGGTTGTCGCTATGGGATGGAGGCATCGTCAAGATCGCCCCGGACGGCACCGTTGTTTCCGGGTTTCCCAAGCCGACCTATCCCGCCTCGCTGATGACTTCGTCTCTGTCTGCTCCGGACACAAGCCTCATGCTGGCTGCCGTGCCGCAGAACGAGGCGGCTTCGATCCCTGCTCTCCCCGAAGATGCTCCGGTTACATTCCAGGCAGCGCCGGTCGACGGGACAGGGCTGGTGTCGTTCCAGAGTGAGGCTGTGGCTGCTTTCGCGCCTCTCGCCGAGGATCCTTCGGTTACGTTCCAAGTGGCGCCAGTCGACGAATGGGTGCAGGCCTCGAGTTCGTGGACACCGGGAGGGACCATCACCCTGACCATTGAAGATGGCGGGACAGTGGTATATTCCGAATCGCAGACAGCCGACGGGGGCGGCTACTTCCATTTCGGTCTCTGGGACAAGTTCGATCTCCAGCGCGGACAGGTGGTGACCGTTTCCGATGGGACGACCACCAAGACCCACACCGTTGCCAGCCTCTTCGTCGATGGTGTGGACATGACGGCTGACACGGTGTTTGGACGAGCTGAGGCGGGCGCCAGTGTGGACGTGTGGGTGCATGGCAATGGCGAGTTGACGGCTACGGCGGACGGCTCGGGCAATTGGACGGCTGATTTCTCCGGCATGACCGACCTGACCTACCTCTCGGACGGCGGCTCGCAGCAGAGGGATAGCGATGGCGATTCGACCGGGGTGTGGTGGTCCAGCCCTCAGATCCAGGTGGCACCCATCGATCATTGGGTACAGCCAACGAGACCCTGGACTCCAGGAACGACCGTCACACTGACCATCGAGGATGGCGGATCAGTCGTGTATTCCGATTCGCAGGTGACTGACGAAGACGGAAATTTCAATTTCAACCTTTGGGACAGGTTCAACCTCCAGCGGGAACAGGTGGTGATCGTTTCCGATGGTACAACCACCAAGACCCACACCGTGACCAACCTGTTTGTGGACGATGTGGATATCGCGGCTGACACCATATTTGGCCGGGCCGATGCCGGCACATCTGTGGAAGTATGGGTGCACGGCGACGGCAACCTGAACGTCACGGCGGACGGCTCGGGCAATTGGACGGCCGACTTCTCCGGGATGACCGACCTGACCTACCTCTCGGAC
>JBAVVF010000762.1:0-3130 GCA_049697155.1 Anaerolineales bacterium | reverse complement strand
GGAATACATGGCCGTGCGCCCCGAGTATATCCAGTGGGTTTTGAACGTGCCGCCCGCAACGTCGCCCGGTTATCTCATGCGCGTTGTCCGCCAGCAGACCTCCGAAAAGATATTTGCTGAATTTACCCGCATGAAAAAGGAAAATCCCTCCGGCGATTTCTGGGCGCCGGGCTACCTCATCATGGGCGGGACGCAGCCACATCCGCCCCAGCTGGTGAAGGATTACATCAAACAGACGCGCTCACGCCAGGGATATTCACAGCCTCGCAGATAATCACTGAGATCATTCTGAAGCGCGGAGTATAATAACTCCGCGTTTCTATTTAAATTGCATTGTACGGGCGACCCTTCATGATATCTTGCCCAACGCAATATCGATAGCGAAACGGGTCGCCCCTACAGGAAACTAACATGCCCCCTACCCTTTACCTGATCGATGGACATGCCCTCGCCTACCGGATGTATTTCGCATTGACTGCCGGTGGAAGCAGCACGCGCTGGCAGACATCCAAAGGGGAACCGACCGCGGGCACCTATGGCTTTGCCCGCGAACTGCTGCGCATCATCGAACAGGAAAAACCCGAATACATCGCGGTGGCGTTCGACACGGGCAAGACGTTCCGGCATGAGATTTTCACTGCCTACAAGGCCACGCGCGCCAAAATGCCCGACGACCTGGTGCCCCAGATCAAGCGCATCCGCGAACTGGTGGATGCCTTCAACATTCCGCGGCTCGAGATGGAAGGCTTCGAGGCGGACGATGTGCTCGGCTCGATTGCCAGGAGCGCCGCCGGGCAGGGCTTGGGCGTCAAGATCATCACCGGCGACCGCGACCTGCTGCAGCTTGTCAACGAACGGACCACCGTCTATCTAGCCGGCGACGACCAGAACTACATCACCGATGAGGATGTGATCAAAAAGCTCGGCGTTCGTCCCGATCAGGTCGTCGACTACAAGGCCCTGGTCGGCGACAAGTCCGACAACATCCCCGGCGTGATGGGCATCGGCGAAAAGACCGCCATCGCGCTGATCCAGAAGTTCCAGACCCTGGATGCCATTTATCAAAACCTCGACCAGGTGGAAAAGCGCTGGGCGAGCAAGCTGGTGGAAAACAAGGAGACGGCCTATCTCAGCCGCGATCTGGCTCAGATCAGGACGAATCTCACCATCAAGCTGGATCTGACCCGCGCCAAGACCGGAGAAATCGATACTTCTGCGCTCGAAACGCTGTTCCGGGAGCTGGAGTTCCGTTCGCTGCTCAAAACCCTTGATCGGCTCTCGGGGAAGGATACGCCTACCCCTCCCAAGGCGGGAACGCAGATGTCCATGTTTGCGAACGAACCCCAGGTCATCTCTGCGCCCCCGGCGGAGCTGAACATCGAAGTCAAGGTTGTGGATAACAAAAAGAAACTTGACGACCTTGTGAAAGCCCTCAACAAGGCGCAGGTGATTTCCTTCGATACCGAAACCACCTCCACCGAGGAGATGCGGGCCGAGATCGTTGGCATCTCGCTGGCGGTGAAGGAAGGGGAAGGATATTACATCCCGGTCGGTCATCAGGCCGGGACGAACCTTCCGCTCGACGAGGTGATCGCCGCGCTCAAAGCTCCGCTGACGAATCCGAAGATCGGCAAGATCGCCCACAACGCCAAATATGATTACATCGTCCTGGCCCGGCGCGGCTTGAGGGTGCACCCGCTGACCTTCGATACCATGCTGGCCGAGTTCATCATCGACCCGGGCTCACACAACCTGGGTTTGAAGAACCTGGCCTTCGTAAAGCTCGGCGAGGAGATGACGCACATCGAGGACCTGATCGGCAAGGGCAAGAAACAGGTCACGATGGATCAGGTGGCGATCGAATCGGTTGCGCCGTACGCCGTCGCGGATGCGGAGATTCCCCTGCGGCTGATGGCGCTCCAGCATGACGAGCTGAAGCGCGTCAACGGTGAAAAGCTCCTTTACGAAATCGACCTGCCGCTAACGCCGGTCCTGGCCGACATGGAAATGCACGGGATCGCACTCGACCTGGCCTTCTTCGAAGAGACCGCCAAACGGCTCGAGAAGCGGCTGGCGGACATCGAAAAGCAGGTCTATGAATCGGTCGGCAAACCGTTCAACATCAATTCGACGCAGCAGCTTTCGGATGTCCTTTTCAAACAGCTGGGCCTCGAGCCGCCTGACCGGGGCAACAAAACAGCCAGCGGACATTTCTCCACCTCGGCCGGCGTGCTCGACCTGCTGCGCGGCAAACATCCGGTGGTCGATATGGTGCTGGAACATCGCGAGCTTTCCAAACTAAAGTCAACCTATGTGGATGCGCTGCAGGCCGCGCTCAATTCAGAGACAGGCTGTGTGCACACCTCCTACAGCCAGATCGGCGCAGTGACCGGACGCCTGTCCTCCTCCAATCCGAACCTGCAAAACATACCGATCCGCACGGAGGAGGGCCGCCGCATCCGCCATGGATTCGTGGCGGGCAAGGGCAACGTCCTGCTCTCGGTCGATTACTCGCAGATCGAGCTGCGCATTGTCGCGCACATGGCTCAGGATGAAGGCATGCTGGCGGCCTTCCGCGCCGGCGAGGATATCCATGCCACGACCGCGGCTGCCATTTACGGTGTAAAGCTGGACGCGGTGACCAAGGCCATGCGCCGGCATGCGAAAGCGATCAACTTCGGGCTCATCTATGGCATGTCCGTCTTCGGTCTGACGCGCACTACGGAGCTAACGCTTTCCGAAGCCGAAACTTTTGTCAAAGCCTATTTCGAGAAATTCCCCGGGGTAAAAAAGTATCTGGACGGGATCCGCAAACAGGCCGCCCAGCAGGGCTACGTCGAGACGCTGCTCGGGCGTCGGCGCTACTTCCCTGCCCTGCAAAGCAAAGCCAACGTACAGGTGAAAAACCGCGAGGAACGTGAAGCCATCAACGCGCCGGTCCAGGGCACCGCGGCTGACATCATGAAGCTGGCCATGCTGAAGGTCCCGCCGGCCTTGCAGGCATCCGGGCTGAAGGCCCGGATGCTTTTGCAGGTCCACGATGAGCTTGTGCTCGAATGTCCGCAGGAGGAAGTTAAGGAAGCTGCGCGGGTCGTCCAGGAAGCCATGGCAAATGCCTATCCCTTGAGCA
>JBAVVF010000761.1:0-3011 GCA_049697155.1 Anaerolineales bacterium | reverse complement strand
CTCCAGGAGGTGCCCCTTGAACGAACGGAATTATCCGCCTACCATACTGTCCCAGGCGAAGTCACTTGTGCAAGCTCTGAAAAACATCGATCCAGCCTTCCAGATGGGCGAACTGACCCCTGCCACGCTCGAGGCAGACCTGGAAAAAAGCGCCGAGATCCAAAAGACGCTGAATATCCTGGAAGCCCAGCTCACCGATCAGCGCAACCAGCGCGACGCTCACCTCAACGAAATGTGGCAGAAGATGAAACGCCTGCGGGCTGGGGTCAAAGCCGTCTACGGCGATGATTCGTCGCAATATGAGATGGTTGGCGGCACCCGTTTGAGCGAACGCAAGCCGCGCACCCGCAAACAGTAGATTGAAATGACAAGGAAAAGATGACAACTCCTCACACCCACTCCCCCACCCTCCTCAAACCCGCCAAGCCGGTCGGCATCGTCGGCTATGGCGCCTATGTCCCCCGCTTCCGCCTGCCCGCCCGGGAAGTCGCGCGCGTCTGGACGGAAGGCAAAGGCGGTCTCCCGATCAAGGAGAAAGCCGTCCCCGGGCTCGATGAAGACGTGATCACGATGTCCATCGAGGCGGCCCGGAACGCGATGAAGCGGGCCCGGATCGACCCGACCGAGATCCGGGCCGTCTGGGTCGGCTCCGAGTCGCACCCGTACGCGGTCAAACCCTCCTCGACCCTGGTCGCGGAAGCGATCGGCGCGGCCCCCAACACCCAGGCCGCGGACTGGGAGTTCGCCTGCAAGGCGGGCACCGAAGCCCTGGTCGCGGCGATGGGCATCGTCGGCTCGAACATGGGTCACTACGCCATGGCCATCGGCATGGACACGGCCCAGGGCAAGCCGGGCGATGCGCTCGAATACACCGCCGGCGCGGGCGGGGCTTCGTTCGTCGTCGGTCCGGCGGAAGAGTCGCTGGCGACGATCAACGCCGCCTACTCCTACGTCACCGACACGCCCGATTTCTGGCGGCGCGAATACCAGAAGTATCCCGAGCACGGCATGCGCTTCACGGGCGAGCCGGCCTACTTCAAGCACATTACCGAAGCCGGCACACATCTGATGGAAGCCTCCGGAACGACGGCGAAAGATTACAAATGGGCAGTCTTCCACCAGCCGAACACCAAGTTCCCGCAGCGTGTTGCAGGGATATTGGGCTTCTCGAAGGAACAGATCGAGCCCGGATTGCTCGTCCCGGTCATCGGGAACACGTATGCGGGCGCGGCCGTGATCGGCCTGACCGCGATCCTCGATGAGGCCCAGCCCGGCGACCGCATCCTGATGGTCTCCTTCGGCTCCGGGGCCGGCTCGGACGCCTTCGACATCACCGTCACCGACAAGGTGACCGAACGGGCCGGACTCGCGACCAAAACCCAGGAATACATCGCCCGTCGGACCGAGATCGATTACGCGACGTATGTGAGATATCGCGGCAAGCTGACGATGAAGTAGTTATGTAAACAGGTACACAAGTAGTTGCGTAACCTGTATACCTGATACCTGTGTACGTGTCTACCTGGATACATAGGACTCACCATGGCATTCTTTGACCTCCCTCTCAACGAACTCAAGACCTACCGGCCCGCCCGCGACGAACCCGCGGACTTTGATACATTCTGGAAATCCACACTGGAGGAAGCGCGCAAGTATCCACTGAATGCAACCTTCGAACGGGTGGATCACGGTCTCGTCGCCCAGGAAACCTTCGACGTGACGTTTGCAGGCTTCGGCGGCCAGCCCATCAAAGGCTGGCTGATCCTGCCCGCGCAACATGTAAGGGCGACGCATGCTTCGCCCCTACCCTGTGTAGTCGAATACATTGGCTACGGCGGCGGGCGCAGCTTTCCCATCGAGTGGCTGCTGTGGGCCAGCGCGGGCTATGCTCACTTCGTGATGGACACGCGCGGGCAGGGCAGCAACTGGTCGCCCGGCGACACGCCCGATCTGTACGCGGAGGGCGGCAACCCGCATGTGCCCGGCAGCATGACCAGGGGCATTCTCGATCCCAGGCATTACTTCTACCGCCGCGTCTTCACGGATGCGGTCCGGGCCATCGAAGCGGCCCGCAGTCACCCCGCCGTGGATGCTGCGCAGATCGCCGTGACCGGCGGCTCGCAGGGCGGCGGCATCACCATCGCCGCGGCCGGACTCGTCCCGGACGTGGTCGCGGCCATGCCGGATGTGCCGTTCCTCTGTCACTATCGCCGCGCGACCGAGATCGTGGACAGCTATCCCTATAAGGAGATCGCGGATTTCCTGAACACCCATCGCGACAAGGTGGATGCAGTCTTCAACACGTTATCCTACTTCGATGGCGTGAATCTCTCCGCTCGCGCAAAGGCTAAAGCCCTTTTCTCGGTCGGGCTCATGGACCAGATCTGCCCGCCTTCCACCGTCTTTGCAGCCTATAACTATTGGGCCGGCAGTGAAAAGGACATCAAAGTGTATCCGTACAACGGTCATGAAAACGGCCGAGGTTACCAGACCGTGGAGAAGCTGAAGTTTTTGAAGAGTATTTGGAAATAAAATTTGTTCCGTCATTGCGAGTGGCGCTTGGCGCCACGAAGCAATCTTAGTTACGTTATAAGGGATTGCTTCGTCGGGATTTCGACACTCCGTGTCTCAACCCTCCTCGCAATGACGAGAAGGTGAACCAATGACAGACGTTGTTATCGCAGGAATCGGACAAACAGAAGTCGGCGAGCATTGGAGCATCGGTCTGCGTGACCTGGCCTTCGCTGCCATCCAGGCCGCCGTCAAGGATTCGGGCGGGCTGAGACCGCAGGCCTTATTTGCCGGGAATATGCTCGGGCCGAATCTATCCAACCAGGCCCATCTGGGCGTGCTGCTGGCAGACTACGCAGGTCTGCTCGGCATCGAAGCCATGACCGTCGAAGCCGCGGGCGCCTCGGGCGGCGCGGCGCTGCGCCAGGGCTATCTGGCGGTTGCAAGCGGTATGGTGGATGTGGCGCTCGTGGTCGGCGTGGAGAAGTTCACCGACAAGA